>JAWVDL010000208.1:0-2539 GCA_033857355.1 Gaiellaceae bacterium
TGCCGCCGTGCGTCTTCCCGGGCTCTCCGGCGAGCGCGGGAACCCCGCTCTTCGCGCGCTCGACCGCTACCTCGGCATCCCCATCGTCGCGGTCGGCGGGGCGCTGAGGCGGCAGCGGCCACGCCCCAGCGAGCTCAGGCGAATCGGCGTGCTGAACGCGACTTCGATCGGAGACACCGTGCTGCTCTCGGCCGTCGTGCGGGACATCGCGGCTGCGCACCCGGAGGCGGAGACTGTCCTATTCGGCGGCGAGGCTATGGCGCCGGTTCTGCGTCAGCTCGACCGCGTCACGATCGTCCCGATCCGCATCTCGAGTCCGCGGAGCGCCGTTCGCACGATTCGTGCCCAGCGCCTGGACGCGCTGCTCGACTTCGACCCGTGGCCTCGGATCGAGCCGGTGTATTGCCTGCTCTCCGGTGCGGGGTTCACGGCCGGGTTCCGGTCGCCGGGCCAGCATCGCCACCATGCGTACGACGCGTCCGTCGACTGGCTCGACAGCCTGCACGCGCTCGAGAATCACCGGCGGCTTGCCGAGGTCATCGGCGTCGCGGCTGGCTCGAAGCCCGAGCTCAGCGCCCCCGGCGTCGTGAACGATCTGCCGCCCGCTCCGTACGCGGTCTTCCACCTGTGGCCGACCGGGGTGCACAGCGACCTGAAGGAGTGGCCGGCGGAACGCTGGCGCGCGCTCGCCCGGGCGCTCGCGGAGCGTGGGTACACGATCGCTCTGTCGGGTTCGCCCGGCGACGTGGAGCGCACGCGCCAGTTCGTCGCAGGCACGCCGGACCTCGTCGGGCGCCTGCTCGACCTGGCCGGAAAGTACGATCTGCTGGAGCTTTTGGACGTTCTCCGCGGCAGTCGATGCGTCGTCAGCGTCAACACCGGCGTCATGCACCTGGCCGCCGCGGTGGGGGCGCCGACGGTCGCGCTCAACGGCCCGACGTCGGAACTTCGCTGGGGGCCGGTCGGCGAGCGGACGGCGTCCGTGAGCTCGTCCCTGCCGGGCTGCGGCTACTTGAACTTCGGCTGGGAGTACCGCGGCCAGAGGACCGATTGCATGCTGGGGATCTCAGTCGACGCGGTCCTGGAGGCGGTCGACCGGGTGGCTTCGCATGGCTGACCGCGACCGCCTCCGCGACGCGGGTGTCGACTCCGGCGAGCTCGAGCGAGCGTCCGCGGCACTCATCGAATGCTTTCGCGCCGGAGGCAAGGTCCTCATCTTCGGGAACGGCGGCAGCGCCGCGGACGCGCAGCACATGGCCACCGAGCTCGTCGGGCGATTCCTGCTCGAGAAGCGCCGCGCGCTCCCCGCGATCGCGCTGACGACCGATACGTCCGCGCTCACCGCGATCGCAAACGACTTCGGCTTCGAGCGGGTCTTCGCGCGCCAGGTCGAGGCGCTCGGCTCACGCGGCGACGTCGCGATCGCGATCTCGACGAGCGGTGCCTCGCCCAACGTCCTGGAGGGTGTGCGGGCGGCTCAGGCGCGAGGACTGCGGACGATCGGCCTCGCCGGGCCCGGCCCGTCGGCGCTCGAGGAGCTCGTCGAGCTCCCCGTCGCGGTGCGCGGCGCTGCAGGGCCTGCGATTCAGGAGGCCCAACTCATGGTCGAGCACGCGCTCTGTGCCGCCGTCGAGGAAGGCCTCTTCGCAGACGGCGCGGCGGCCGATCCCCCGGAGCCGGCGCGCAAGGTGGTCGACTGGGACGAGCTGCTCGAGCTCCGCGAGTCTTGGCGGAGCGAGCGGCTGACCGTCGTCTGGACCAACGGGGTCTTCGATCTCCTCCACGTCGGCCACGTCCGGAGCCTCGAGGCGGCGCGCGCGCTCGGCTCGGTGCTCGTCGTGGGCGTGAATGCCGACGCGACTGTCAGCGCAGCCAAGGGCCCCGGCCGCCCGATCGTTCCCGCCGAGCAGCGTGCGGAGGTCGTCGCGGCGCTGGAATCCGTCGACTACGTGGTCGTCTTCGACGAGCCGACCCCCGAGCGGGCGCTCGATCGGCTCCGTCCGGAGATCCACGCGAAGGGGGCGGACTACCGTGAGAAGCCGATCCCGGAGCGGGCCGTCGTGGAGGGCTACGGCGGGCGGGTCGAGCTGCTGCCGCTCGTGGAAGGCGTCTCGACCACCGAGCTCAGCGAGCGGGCGCAGTGAGCGGCGACGCGGCCGTCTTCCTCGATCGGGACGGGACGCTGATCGACGACGTCGGCTACATCTCCGACCCGGAGGACGTCAGGCTGGTGCCAGGCGCTGCGGATGCGCTGCGCGGCTTGCGCGACGCCGGTTTTCGGCTCGTCGTGATCAGCAACCAATCGGGGCTCGGACGCGGGCTCGTCACGCAGGAGCAGGCCGACTCGGTGCACGCGCGCTTTCTCGCCGAGCTCCAGCGCGCCGGCGCCCGGATCGATGCCGCGTACTACTGCCCGCACGCGCCCGACGAAGGCTGTCGGTGCCGGAAGCCGCTGCCAGGGCTGATCCTGGACGCGGCACGCGACCTCGGGCTCGATCTCGAGCGCTCCGTCATGGTCGGCAACTCGGACGTCGACGTC
>JAWVDL010000209.1:0-2755 GCA_033857355.1 Gaiellaceae bacterium
CACGCCGGGAATCAAGGTCGCGATCCCGTCGACCGCGGCAGACGCGAAGGGGCTGCTCGCCGCGGCGATCCGCGATCCGGATCCGGTCGTGATCTTCGAGCCGAAGCTCCACTACCGGACCCTGCGCGGCGAAGTTCCGGAGGGCGACCACGTCGTCCCGCTCGGCGAGGCGCGGACCGTGCGCGAGGGAGACGACGCCACGCTCGTCGCGTACGGCTCGATGGTGCCGCTCTGCGAGGCGGCGATCGACGCGCTCGACGGCGAGGCGTCTGTCGAGCTGCTGGACATCCGTTCCCTGAAGCCGCTCGACGAGGACGCGCTGCTCGCGGCGGCGGCGAAGACGGGCCGCGTGGCGATCGTCCAGGAGGCCCCGCGGGTGTGTGGCTTCGCCGCCGAGCTCGCCGCGATCCTCGCCGAGAAGGCGATCCTCGACCTCCAGGCGCCGGTCCTGCGCGTGACGGGTTACGACGTGCCCTATCCGTACTGGACGATCGAGGACGCGTACATGCCGTCCGTCGAGCGTGTGGTCGACGCCGTCCGGAGGCTGCTTGCGTTCTAGCCAGATGGAGGCGCTGCGGTTGATCCTCGAGCGTGGAAGCCTGTCTGGAGCCGGCGACGAGCTGGACGGGCGGGGCTACTTCTTGCGCGAGGCCGAGAGCGGCGAGCCGCTGCGCTGGCAGGACCCGCGCCTCGCCGAGGTGGGTGCGCAGGTGATCCGGGTCGCGGGGACGTCGTACCGGCCCGACGAGGTGGGCGACCCGGGATTCGAGCCGGGCAATCCGCTCACGCTCGTCCGCGAGCCCGACAATCCGCACGACGCGAACGCGATCTCGGTCTGGAACGAGGACCGGACCGCTCAGGCCGGGTACGTCCCCGCGAACGTGGCGGTGGAGCTCGCCGGCTTCGAGGATTTGTGCGCTCTCTCGCTCTGGGAGTGGCGGGGCGAGGACGGCCAGCGGGTCGGGCTCCGCGCCCTCGTCTACCCGGAGGGCGCCGTGCGGATCCCGCGGCTCCGCTAAGAATCACGCTGTGGCGTACGAGTTCAAGCTCCCGGATCTCGGCGAAGGGCTGACCGAGGGCGAGATCGCCCGCTGGCTCGTCACCGAGGGGCAGGAGATCGCCGAGGACGATCCGCTCGTCGAGATCCAGACCGACAAGACCACGGTGGAGATCCCGTCCCCGGCCGCGGGAACCGTCGCGCAGATCCTCGTCGAGGAAGGGCAGGTCGTCCCTGTCGGAACGGTTCTCGTCGTGATCGGCGACGGCGCGGCAGCCGATCCGCACATCTCTGTGACAAAAGCGCCTCAAAAGGCAGTTAGTGGCTCAGAGCCACAAAGTCCGAAAGGCATGTCCGGGACAGGGCCCGTGCGGGCGACGCCCGTTGTGCGGCGTATCGCGCAGGAGCTCGGCGTCGACCTCGCGTCGGTCGAGGCGACCGGGCCGCAGGGACGCGCGACCGAGGAAGACGTTCGACGCGCCGCGGGAAGCGACGCCACCGCGCCGAAGACGGAGGGCCGGCGCGAGCCCGTCCGCGGGGTCAGGCGCCAGATCGTCGAGCATCTGAGCCGTTCCCACCGCGAGGTGCCCGCCGTCACGTTCGTCGAGGAGTGCGATTTCACCGACCTCGATCTGAAGCGGCTCGTGCCGCTCGTCCTGCGCGCGACCGCCCGGTCGCTGATGGAATTTCCGGAGCTCAATGCCCGGCTCGAGGGCGACGAGATCGTCTATCTGGACCGGTACGACCTGGGCCTGGCCGTGCAGACAGAGGCAGGTCTCGTCGTGCCGGTTATCCGAGATTGTGGCTCTGAGCCACTAAGTCAGTTGAGCTCGGAAGCCGAGCGCCTTGCGGACTCGGCGCGTTCGGGCACGCTCCGGCCGGAGGAGCTGCGCGGGTCGACGTTCACCGTGACCAGCGCGGGCAAGCTCGGCGGGCTCATGGTGACGCCGCTCGTGAACCATCCGGAGGTCGGGATTCTCGGGATCCACCGGATCGGGCCGCGGCCGGTCGTGCGCGACGGGGAGGTCGTCGTGCGGCAGATCGGCAACGTGTCGGTCACGTTCGACCATCGCGTGGTGGACGGCGCGCGGGCGGCCGCGTTCGCGCTCGACCTGATCGAACGCCTGCAGGCGCCCGAGAGCCTGGAGGACTAGCGATGAAGCTTGTCGCGGCCGCCGTCGCCGTGGCGCTCGTGGGATCGGTGCACCCGTCGGCGCTCCCCGCACCGAGCTTCCGTGTCGACGGCTACCCGCTCGCGCTTGCGGCGGCCGGGCCGCGGGTCGCTGTCGCGACGTCGAGCTGCGCCGTCCGCGTGGCGAACTTCGTGAACGGAACTAAGCCGGTCGTCGTTCCTCAGCCGCAGGCGTGTCGATCCGACGACCCGGTCGCCGTAGACGACCTCTGGCTCGCCCGCTCGGCGCTCGTCGCCCGCACGATCGACGCGCCGAGCCCGCACGGAGAGCAGTACGCACTCTGGACGGGGCCGCTGCCACGCGGGCCGCTCCGCCGGCGCGGCAGCGAGTGGGGCTGGACGGACAGCGACGTGCCCGCAGGGTATGGCTGCGATTGGTCGGTCGCCGCGGGCGGCGGGATCATCGCGCTGACGCAGGTCCCCAACCGCCTCGCGGTCGATCGCGACATCGAGGCCACGCCGGCCTGCCCCGCCGCGGCGACGTCGACGGCGAAGATCTCGCTCATCGGCGCGGGCGCCCCGCAGTTCGCCTTGGCGGGCTCGTGGAAGATCCTCGCCACCGACGG
>JAWVDL010000210.1:0-4484 GCA_033857355.1 Gaiellaceae bacterium
ACGACCGGGTCGGAGAGGCGCTGTCGTACGACGTGCTGTCCGCGGGTGCGACGCAACTGGACGGAGCTCTCGTCCCGGCGGTGCCCGAGCAGCTCCTCGTCCTGGCCGTCCACCTGCTCGGCGACCGGGCCAAGCGGCTCGGCTGGGTCAACGATCTCGCGCTGGCCGGTTCCGCGGCGACCGATTCGGAGTGGCGCCGCACGTTCGAGCTCGCGCGCGAGCTGGGGCTGCTCTGGGTGCTGCACCGGGCGCTCGACTATCCCGGCGCGCTGCTCGCATTCGACCGCGCCCGTCCGTTGCCGCCGGGGCCGCGCCCCGGCTTCGGGCCGTTGCGGGCGGCCGAAGAGCTCGATCTGCGCGCGTCGGTCCACGTCGGCCGGCTCGCAGCGCTGCCGTGGCGCGAGCGGCCGCGCTATCTGCGGGACGTGCTCGTCCCGACCCGCGCCGGGCTAGAGGGAACCGTCGGCGGCGACGACGCGCCGACGTGGAGGCTCGTCGCGCGCCATCTGGGCCGAGCCGTCGCCGGGCTCGCTCCCCGACGCTAGGTCGACCAGCGTTCGCAGCGCGTTCGGCGCAGCGGCGAGGTCGTCGGGCACCGAGGCGCGGAAGACCGGGACGCGCTCGACGAGCCTGCAGGCGAGCGCGAAGGCCTCGTGGAGCCGATCGGAGCCGCCGTAGATCAAGCTCGGGAGGAGGGCTGGCACGGCTGCCGTCGGATCGAGCGCCTCGGCGACGACGGCGTTTCGCGTTCGCTCGCCCAGGACGACGACTGCTGCCAGGCGAACCGGCTTGTCGACGGAGGCCGCGCCGGGGATGAAGTGCGTCGCCTTCCGGCCGGACTTCCAAGCGGCGTGCGAAGGAGTCCCGGGCGCAAGCGCGTCGACGACGTCCCGGCGGAGGCGCACGCCTCGAGGGCCGGGCCACACCAGGCCGTCGCCGTCGACGTCCACGCCGTCCTCTGCCAGCAGCCGTAGTCCGATCGCCGGGGCGCTGAGGGCCAGCGTCGACTTCCCGCGCCCGGACGGGCCTGCGAAAAGAACGGCCCCGGCGGCGGTCTCGACCGCCGCGGCGTGCAGGACGAGGTCGCCACGCTCGGCGACAAGCAGCGGGAGGGCCGTTCCGACCATGCGGTGCTCCCACATCTCGTCCGTGCCCCGATCCGCTCGAGGCTGTGCCTGGATCGACCCGGCGGCGGCGTCGACGAGAAAGGAGCCCGTCACGCTGCAGGAGCAGTGGAGACGGTCGCCCTGACGGTGCATCCGGAACTCGACGCCGGGGCCGAACCACTCGTGGACGAGCTCGCCTCCGGAAAGCTCCTCCAGGTTCGCGAGCGCGAGCGTGAGGAGGCCCCGCTGCCCCGATGTCGGACGCAGGCGCGCCAGCCGGACGTCGGTCGACACGTCGAACCCGTACATGCTCCCGGCAGCCGCCAAGGGCCGTACGCTAGCAGCGTGCTCAGCCCTCACATCCGCGTCTCACGGGCGCCAAACGCGCTCGCCGAGCGGGTTCGCGGCGCCACCGTCGTGCTCGACCCCGACCGCGGCCGATACGTCCGGCTCAATGCCGCCGGAGGCGTCCTGTGGGAGACGCTCGATCGGCCCACGACGATCGAGCAGCTCGCCGCGCGGCTGGCCGGCGACTACGGAATCGAGCCGGTGCGCGCGACCGCGGACGCTTCGACGTTCGTCGCTGCGCTCGCCGAGCGGGAGCTCGTCACGCTCAGCGACTCGTAGGGAACGAGCGCGCGTCGCGCCTCGAGCAGCCGCACGCACCGCAGAACGTCGTCGAGCGCTCGCGCCGGGTCGAGAGCCGGAAACCGCTCCCCGAGCGTCCGCGCTGCAGCTCCGACCGTGCCGCCGGCACATGCGTCCAACACCAGCGCCGCCTGTTTGTTGAGCCGGAACACCAGCCCGCTGTCGACCATGCGGACATAGCGGCCGCCGTCCACATCGTGGACCGCACGCGCCGGCGTGGCCGCGTAGCGACGCGCGAGGACGAGCTCGACCGCACGCGCCAGGGCCGCCGCGGAAGAGCCGGCGCCGA
The DNA here is from genome assembly GCA_033857355.1 of Gaiellaceae bacterium. Classification (GTDB taxonomy): domain Bacteria; phylum Actinomycetota; class Thermoleophilia; order Gaiellales; family Gaiellaceae; genus UBA5186. The sequence continues at coordinate 2,044 of JAWVDL010000210.1, forward strand.
GCCCCTGCGTCCGGTCCGGCAGGGCCGGAGGCAGCTCGGGAGGTGTGTCGCGGTCGGCGGGAAGCTGGCCGCTCGAGGTGAGATCGAGAGCGGGATCCCGGTACGGCGCAAGCCCGGAGCGAGGCATGTCGTCGCGGCTGCGGATCGCCCCTGCCCAGTCCGCGATGCGGGGATCGCGCCAGCCGCCGACGATGCGCCCCCAGGCCTCGGCGAGCGAATCGTCGGGCACCCGTCCGAACGAAAACGGCTCCACCGAGCTGATCCAAATCGATCCGTCAGGCCGGACGAGCAGCGCCGCGGGCGCCAGGCTCTCGATCGTCGCGAGACCCGCCATCGTGCCGGGAACGACCGTCACCCGCACATCGTCGCCGCGACGGGCGCTGAAGGAGGCCGCCGCCCGCCGGATCGCGCCGCGGTCGACCGCCCACTCGCCGGCGCGCGCGGCGGCACCTAGCGGAAAAGCCTCTGTGAGCCGAACGGACGCGACTCCAAGCGTCCACGCCAGCTCGAGCAGGTCGCCGACATAGGCGTGATTCGCGGGCGTGACGACGTGGTTCAGATGGACGGAAACCGCGCGCCGGCGCAGCAGGTCGACGGCTCGAACCGCGCGCTCCCAGCTCCCGATGGCGCCGCGGGCCCCGTCGTGCAGCTCGGGAGTCGCCCCGTCGATCGACACCTTGACTTGAAGGCCCGGAACCGCGCCAAGTCGGTCGGCGACCTTCTCGTCGACGAACCAGCCGTTCGTGTTCATGGTCACGCCGACTCCCGCGGCGGCGAGCCGCTCGACGAGCTCGAGGGTGAGCTCGCGGCGGAGGAGCGGTTCCCCGCCGGTGACCACGGCTTCGATCACGCCGAGGTCGATCGCCTGCTCGACGACGCCGCGCCAGACGTCGTCCGGCAGGTCGAGGCGGCGCTCGCGGGTCGCTCGCGGGGAGTCGGTGTAGCAGAACGGGCAGCGGAGGTTGCAGAGCGCGGTGAGCTCGAGCTTCACGCCGACGGGCCGGACCGGAGGAGCCTCGCGCGTGTGCTCGCCCGCGTAGCCCAGGCGGTGCGCGAGCCGGCGCAGCCGCAGGCTGTCTCCGGCGCGGTCACGGACCCGCGCGGGAACACGGCGGACAAGCGTCCGCGTCAGAACCGGGGACACGGGGTTCAGCCGGTGATGCAGTCGACGCCGGCCGCCGTCACAGCCGGCTCGCCGGAGGTGTCGAGATCCTCGACCTTCGGCGCCTCGTACTCCTCTGCGGGCTCTTCGCGCGGGCTGTCGGCCGTGCTCACCCGGGTGCCTGCCCGTTGGAGGCGCCCGCGGCCGTCGCGGCCGGGCCATCCTCGGACTTGAGGTCTTCGACCTCCGGCTCCTCGTACGCCTCGTCGGTCTGCTCGTCCTGCTGCTCGTCGTCGGTCATGTGGCCTCCCGGTCGAAGTGAGCCAAAAGCCTAGACGAGCGGGCGGCGCGCGGAGGGCCGCAGGGTACAGACGCCCCGGCGGTCTGCCGATGAACCGCGGATGGACGCGTTCGGCGCATTCCCACGGCTCCACGTCGCCGGCGAGCTGTGGGACCTGCCGCTCATGCGAGCCGCGGCGTTCCTGGCCCGGTTCCGATTCGTCGCGTTTGCGCTGCTCGCCGCTTATCTCGTCGGAATGGGCACGGGCTGGGCCTTGCAACCGCACGGCATCGGCGGGGACTGGCACTACTACGCCGACGGCGGGCGTGCGCTCTTCGGCGGGAGCTACGAGGGCGGGCGCGGCGGCGTCCATCTCTTCGCCGACCATCCCGAGCTCACGACCGGCCCGCTCAGCCTCCTCGCCGCACGCGGCCTGCTCGTCTTCGGAGCCGACGCTTGGTTCGCCGCCCACGTCGCCATCGCGGCGCTCGGCCTCCTCTCGATCTTGCTGCTCGAGCGCGCCGCCGCGCCGCTTCGTCAGCGGCGCGAGCTGCAGGTCGCGTCGCTCGGCGGCGGTCTCCTCGTCGTGCGGATGTGGGACGAGCTCGCACTCACCGGGCACATCGACGACGCGCTCGCCCTCGCCGGGCTTGCGCTTCTCGCCTGGGCGGTCGTGTCCCGGAAGCCCTACCTGGCTGGATTCGCGCTTGCTGCTGCGGTCACGTGCAAGCCGTGGGCGATCGTCGCGGCCCCGCTCCTCGCCGCGCTGCCGGCGCGACGGCTGCTCGCCTTCGCGATCACCCCTCTCGCGGTCGCCTCCGCGGCTGCGCCGTTCGTGCTCGGTGACGGCCGAACCCTCGGGGCTTCGGGGAAGTACAACCTCGGAATCGCCGCCGACTCCGGGCTGCGCGTGCTCCATCTGGCCGTCGGCGCCGCCCCTCACTGGCTGCGTGCGGCACAGCTCGGCGCTTGCCTGGCCGTCGCGACTTTGGCGGTCCTGCGCGGACGCCCCGAAGCGGTGCTGTTCCTCGCGCTGGCGACGAAGGTTGCGCTCGACTC
>JAWVDL010000211.1:0-4129 GCA_033857355.1 Gaiellaceae bacterium
CCCGCCGCCAGACGTAGACGAGCGCGAACGGGACGACGACGCCCGGCCACAGCTTCGTCGCGACGCCGAGGCCGAGCAGCGCGAGCCCCAGCCGGGGCCGCCCGCAGACGAGCGCGGCCACCGCGCCTACGCAGATCGCCGCCGGCCAGAGATCGAAGCGCGAGAGGACGACCGAGCCGAGCGCGAGCGGCGCCAGGCCCGCGACGGCGAGCATCCCCACCGTCCGCGCGAGTCCGGTGCCGAGACAGCGAAGCGCCTGCCAGAGCGCGATCAGCCCGAATGCCGCGGCGAAGAACATGAGCGTCTCGAACAGGCGCCGGTACGAATCGAAGCTCGACGGCGAGTGCCCCAGCGCAGGCGCCGCGAAGATGGGAAGCGCGCCCGGCGGGTACTCGACGTGGAAGTCGCGGTAGGGCACGTGCCCGGCGCCGATGCGGTTCCCGTACTTGATGTAGACCGGCAAGTCGCTGATCTGCGACTCGGCGAAGAACCACCCGTGAAGCGCAGTCCACGACGCGATCAGGAGCAGCAGTCCGACGACGAGCGCCGCGGCGACGGCCGTGGGATCAGCCGGTCGGGACGAGCTCGCGGTGCTCGCTGCCACTCGGCTCCTGCTCCTCCGGCGGGGACGGGGACTCCACACGCGGCATCAACATCGCGGCCACCACGAAGGGGAAGAACCATGGGATGTAGAGGTAGAACCAGTGCGTCAGCACCAGCTCGAAGCCGGCGATCACCATCCCCGTCAGGGCCGTGAGCTGCAGGAGGGTCTTCGTCCGCGGGACGAACGCGACCGCGAGCGCGGCCCCGACGACGACGACCTCGAGCACCTGCTGCACCCGGTGGAGGTCCGGAATGCCCTTCGCGTGGTACTGCCGCCAGTCCCAGAGCGAGAACACCGACTCGCGACCGAGCTGCCAGCCGAGGGTGCGCTGCTCGAAGACGCGCAAGGCGTGGAAGGGGTTCGGCTCGAGCAGGACGATCGAGAAGGCGAAGATCGTGGCGATCCCGTAGCCGGCGACGAAGCGGAGCACGTTCGCGCGGGTCAAGCGCGGGTACGACAACCAGAGCGGTGCGACGAGCAGCGTCCCGAACTTGGTCCAGCCGGACAGCGCCGCCGCCGCGCCGCGCGAGACCGGCGACGTGGCCAGCCAGAGCCCCCAGATCAGGAAAGCCGGGACGATCGAGTCGTTCGTGTTCGAGTTCGAGACGTACTGCGTGAACGGGTAGGCCGCCCACGCGAACGCGAACATGGCGGCCATCCGGCGACCGCCCACCCTGTTCCCGAACAGCCACAGGCCGCCGAGGCAGAGGAGATCCCAGAGGATCGACGTGAAGCGCGCCGCCGGGAGCTTGTCCCACTTGCCGCTCCAGCCGCGGGCGAGGTAGCCGGGGATGTACGCCTCGTACGAGACCGGTCCGTACGTGTCACCGCGGTCGTTCGCCGACTCGCAGCGTCCATTCGTCTGGATGCGCTCGCGGATCTCGCCGTCCTGGTTGGCCGGGCCGCACGCCTTCAGGTCGTCCTCGATCGGCATGTGCCCGTACGGCATCTGGTGGTCGTGGACGATCCGCTCGGCGCCGATCACGCCCGCGAAGCCGACGTCGATCACGTTCGACGTCTCGACGTTCAGGCCGACCCGGAAGCCGATCAGGAAAACGGTCGCGCCGACGAGCAACCAGGACGGCCAGACCGGGCGCGTCGGGCTGCCTCGCCCGCGGAAGCCGATCCAGGCGGTGCGGGCGATCGCGTAGACGAGCGGCGGATACACGAGTGGCACGCTCGTGAAGATGTCGCCGCGGTTGAAGTACCAGAGGCTGACGGTGAAGCTGAGCAGCACGAGCAGGTCGAGGTTCCGCACGGACAACGGCCTGCGGAGGTCGGCCAGCCCGACGAAGAACAGCACGCAGAACAAGCCCCAGACGAGCGGCGTGTTGATCTTCTCGCCGCCGAAGGCGCCCGGCCCGCCGCGAGCCATTCCCCACGCCACCTGAGGGCCGGTGAAGACGTCCGTCGCGATCCCGGTGTCGTCGGCGATCTTGGCCTGCGCGATCTGGCCGGCCTTCCCGGACCACGCCTTGAACGTCCAGACGCCGTCCTTGAAGGTCGACTCCGTTACGAGCGTCTTCTTCGGGTAGCGCTTCAGCCAGTTCCGGATCTCCGGGATCGAGAGCGCGATCCTCTTCGTCTCGGCCTCCGTCAGCCGCTTGTGGGTCGGCGGCGGTGCGAACGGCGTGATGATCAGGTGGCCCTTGGCGTCGTAGACCGGTTGCGTCGGGGTGGTGGCGGCGAGCGCGGACCCGGCGAGGACCAGCGACGCGAGGAGCGCGGCGATGACGGCGGCGGCTCTCATCCCCGCGTCGACGAGAAAGACCAGAGCTTGTTCCCCAGGAAGTTGAGCGGGGTGACGAGGACGATCGCGATCGCCTGGGCAAGACGCGGGCGGTCGTGCAGGCCGAGAGAGATGAGCCCGGTGAGCAGGAGCAGGTTCGCACCGAGCGCGATCAGGGAGACGACCACGAACCTCGGGCCCTGATACGCCACTCCTCCGGTGTGGTGGCGGAACGTCCACAGGCGGTTCCACGTGTAGTTGTTCGTCACCGCGACGACGAACGATCCGATCGCGGCGGGGACGTAGTGAAAACCTGCGTCCAGAAGCACGGAGAAGACGACCAGGTTGACGACGTACCCGGTGCCGCCGACGATCGTGAACTTCGCGAGCTCCAGCCAGTTGTGGCGCGCCCGGATCGCCCGACCCGCGCGGCCGCGCGGGGGAGTCGGCACTGCTCCGTCCTGTTCCATGGGTCGGAGCTTAGGCGGCGGGGGCGCGGCGCCGGCCGTCGCCGAAGCGGACGTCCGTGCCGAAGGGAATCCGCCGGCTCGCTCCGTTCTCGCCGACGAGCAGGGCCTCGATCGCTCCGCCGTCCCCCACGACGACGTCGCGCAAGGGCCCGGCCGGCTTGTCGCCGCGGAGCACGGTCGAGCCGCGGAGCCCCGTCAGCGTCCGGCCGCGCTCGCGGTAGAAGGCGAGCTCGCGGTCCTCGAGCAGCGTCAGCGCCGAGTCGACGCGGATCTCGTCGTCGAGCACCTCCGCGGCAGCGAGCGGAAGGAAGCGGTGCTGCTCGTCGCGGCAGAGCACGTCGACCCCGAGGATGCGCCCGTCCGGATCGACGATCAGGTCGACTGCCCGGCCGATCGCGATCCCGTGCAGTCGGATCGGCAGCAGCAACAGCGCATCTCCGGACAGACCCCTCACAGCACGCCCATAGTGCCCGAGCCGGGTCGGTCGAAACGGATCATGGCGCCGTGAACCCCTCTTCGCCCAGCAGCGGGACGAAGCGGCAGGGCACGGAATGGAGCACCGCCGGCCCCTCGGGGCTGCGCACGACGACCTGCAGCTCCTGCGCCTCGCGGAGACCGATCGGGACCACCAGACGCCCGCGCTCGGCGAGCTGTCCGTACAGCGTCTGGGGGAGCTCGGGCGCCGCGGCGGCGACTGCGATCGCGTCGAACGGCGCCCGGCCCGGAAGGCCGAGCGTTCCGTCTCCCACGTGCACGCGCACCCGCTCGTAGCCCGCAGCGGCGAGGTTCGCGCGCGCCTGCGCGGCGAGCTCGGGCACGCGCTCGATCGTGTCCACCTCCGCAGCGAGCTCGGCGAGGACGGCGGCCTGGTACCCGGAGCCGGTCCCGACGTCGAGCACACGCTCACGCCCGTGAAGCGCGAGCGCCTCGCAGATCCGCGCGACCATGTACGGCTGCGAGATCGTCGCGCCCCAGCCGATCGGCAGCGCCACGTCCTCGTACGCGTGACTTGCCAGCTCTGCCGGGACGAACAGCTCGCGCGAGACTCGCGCCATCGCGGCGAGCACACGCTCGTCCCCGACGTCGCGGCTGCGCAGCTGCTGCTCGATCATCCGGGCCGCGTCAGGCGGCACGGGCAAGTCGTCTGGCGTACGGAGGCGGCTCCACTCCAAAGTGCTCGAACGCAAGCGGAGCGATGTCGGTGATGCTCTCGGGCAGGCGGTCGAGCCCGACCACGACCATCGGAACGAGCGAGTCGCCGGCCGTGAGCGAGCCGTGGCTGCCGCCGCCCAGGTGGTGCCGCCCACCGAGGTCGAGGAACTCGTA
>JAWVDL010000212.1:0-3350 GCA_033857355.1 Gaiellaceae bacterium
CCGGATCTGGACGACATCGACGTCGGCGAGCTCGAGGGGCAGACGATCGAGGACTACCGGGCCTGGAAGCGCGCTCACGAGCGGAGCGATGCGTTTCCCGGCGGCGAGAGCCTCGACGCGGCGGCGCTGCGCTATGCGCGGGCATTCCAGCGCCTCGCGGCGCGGAGCGAGCACGTGACGCTCGTGATCGCGCACGAGATCGCCGTCCGCTACGCGGTCAACGCCGCGGCCGGCTCCGACGAGCTCGACGCGCCGACCCACGACATCCGGAACGCGGCGCCCTATCTCTTCGACGAGCAGGCGCTCGAGCGCGCGGCGCGGCGAATCGCGCAGCTCGTCGGCTAGCCGACGGTCGGAACGACGGCGCCGCGCCACCTCCGCTCGAACATGACCGAGAGCCAGATCGAGCCCTCGAAGAGCACGAGCAGCGGGATCATCTCCATCGCCGTCGTCACCGGATCGACGCCCGGCAGGGCCACGGCCAGCGCGGCCATGGAGAAGTAGCCCAGGCGACGCTTGCGCCGCAGCTTCGCGGCCGAGGTGACGCCAAGCCGCACGAGCGCGAGGATGAAGATCGGGAGCTCGAAGACGAGCGCAACCGAGAGCAGCACCATCAGCGCGAACGAGTAGTAGCTCGAAGCACGCACCTGGATGTCGTAGATGGACGAGTCGTAATTGGTCAGGAAGTGCACTGCGGCCGGCAGCGCGAGCACGTAGCCGAACGTCGCCCCGGCGGCGAACAGCACGGTCGCGAAGACCACGAACCCGCCCAGAGCACGCTCCGTCTTGCGGTCGACCGCCGGCGCGAGGAACGACCAGACCTGCCAGAGGATCACCGGCAGGGCGAGGGCGAAGCCCGCGTAGAGGCTGACCTTGAGCGAGGTCGTGAACGGCTCGGCGACGCCGAGCGTGATCGGCTGACGCCCCGCCGGAAGCGGCGCGTTCAGCCAGTGGATCAAGCGGTGGTGGAAGGCGAAGGCCGCCGTCGAGCCGGCGACGAGCGCCGCCAGCGAGACGAAGAGCCGTGCGCGGAGCTCGCCGAGATGATCGACGAGCCCCGCGGTGTCGCCGTGACCCAGGCGGCGAGGGAGACGCATTACGCGACCTTTCGATCCTCGGCAGACGCGAGCACGGGAGCAGCAACGACCTCGCGCTCGTCGCCGGGAATCGCGAACGGATCGTCCGGCGTCGAGTCTGAGCTGGTCACGGAGTCCTTGAACTCGCGCATCCCGCGACCGAGCGAGCGGCCCATCTCCGGCAGACGCTTGGGGCCGAAGACGAGCAGCGCAACGAGGCCGAGCAGGAGGATTTCGGGCATTCCGATGAATCCGGGCATGTCAGTCCTTTCGATTGAGGTGCCGGGGCGGCGCCGCAAAGGCCGCCCCGGCGTTCGAGGGCGTTAGCCGACGATGAAGCCGGTGCCCTTGACGGCGGCCAGGATCTGACCCTTCGTCTTGGGGGAGTCGAACGCGTTCGGGGCGGGGAGCGGCGAGCCGCTGTTGCCGATCACGTCGCGGACCCACGCTGCGTGGCGGGCCTCGACCGAGTGGATCGAGAGGGCGGCCTTGACGATCGCCTTCGTCTTGATGTTCGGCCCCTGGCCGGCGTATGCGGCCACGCCGGTGTCCTCGAGGACACGTGCGGTCTCGAGGAACTTGTTCCCATCCTGGGTCGTGCTCTTGAAGTTGAACTTCGGCTTCTTGACGGCAGCCGACTTGAGAGCGGCCTTCAGGAACGCCACGTGCGCCCGCTCGTGGCCGCCGATCACACGGGCCAGCGTGCCCGCCTTGCCGCCGAGGTTGGCCTTCTCTGCCTGGGTGTAGAACTCCGCCTCCAGGTACTCGAGGGTAAGTGCGAAGTTCAGAATCGCGACGTCGCTCTTCGGGGTGGCGCCGAGGGCGAGTGAGGGCAGCGAGCCCATGATCGCGCCTCCGCCGAGGAGTGCACCGGCCCCGAGGCCGGCCTTGCGTAGGAACCCGGAGCGCGTGTCGACGCCGGCCTTCTCTGCCGTCTCCCGAATTGCGCCGTCCGAGTCCAGCTCTTCGAGGGTGAAGAGTTCGGACATTTCTGTGACCCCTTTCGTTTTCTGCGACGTTCATCGCCGCGGACACGGCTGGTTCGACCTACCCGCCGAACCGGTTCGGTCCGAACCGAACACCGCTGGTCCGCGAAGCTCCCCTGGACGATGGCCCGCGCTTTCGCACACCTTTCCGACGAAGCGGTCGTCGCGCTCGTGTCCCGTTCGGACGAGAGCGCGCTCGCCGAGCTCTACGACCGTTTCGGACGTGTGGCCTACGGACTCGCACTGCGCGTGCTCCGCGACTCCGCGCTGGCGGAGGACGCTGTCCAGGAAGCGTTTCTCGCGGCCTGGCGCAGTGCCGACCGGTTCATGCCCGAGCGCGGCAAGGCGAGCACCTGGATCCTCACGCTCGTCCACCGGCGCGCGGTCGACCTCGTTCGCCGCGAGGAAGTGCGTCGGACCGAGCCCATCGACGCGGCCGTCGAGCCGGCCGGAGACGCTGCGGACGACGTCGCGTGGCTACGACTGGAGCGGGAGCGCGTACAGGAAGCGCTGAAGCTCCTCCCGGATCAGCAACGGGAGACGCTCGAGCTGGCCTACTACGGCGGGTACACCCAGTCCGAGCTCGCCGAACGGCTCGGGCAACCCCTCGGTACGATCAAGAGCAGGATGTTCGCGGGGCTCTCACGCCTGCGCGAGCTCCTCGCGGAACCTCACCCGGAAGGATCGGCATGGCGCCCGAGGCACTCCACGACCTGACGCCCGCGTACGCGCTCGATGCGCTCGACGAGGCGGAGGAGCGCGCCTACGAGGCCCACCTCGCCGGCTGCACACAGTGCCGCGAGGAGCTAGCGTCGCTGCGGGAGACGGCGGGACTGCTTGCGTACGCGGTCGATGCGCCCGCTCCGCCGGAAGCGCTCCGCGGCCGCATCGTGGCCCAGGCTCGCGCCGAGCGGCCGAACGTCGTCCCGCTGCGGCCGCGCTTCGTGCGCGCCACACAGCTGGCCGCGGCGGTTGCCGCCTGCGCCGCGATCGGGTTCGCAGGCTGGAGCGTCCACCTCCAGCGCACGGTCGATCGCGTGCGCTCGGCGCAGCAGGACGCCCTCGGCGTGATCGCAGAGCCCGGAACGAGGCAGATCTCGCTCAACGGCGACCACGGAGCTCTCTACGTCTCGCGGACGGGCTCGGCCGCGCTCGTGATCACGCGCCTCGATCCAGCGCCGAGCGGCAAGACCTACGAGGCGTGGGTGGTCGAGAACGGCAAGCCGAAGCCCGCGGGAACCTTCGACGCCGCACAGAGCCCCGCGGTCGTCTCCCTGCGCGAGCCGGT
>JAWVDL010000213.1:0-8826 GCA_033857355.1 Gaiellaceae bacterium
CCTCGCCGCTCCAACCACCCCCAGGGCACCCCCGGTGCCCCTGCAGTCACGCTAGCGCGACGCGAGTGCCCTGTCTGTGCCAATTCGGCGCCGCCTTCGCAACGGAGGGAAACCGGTGAGACCGAGGAGGCGCGCCGAGTGGCGGGTTGCGACCGCGGCTTCCCCGAGAAAGCCGGGCCGGTGGCGAGGTCTACACTCCAGGGGTGGCCCAGGCGCCTGTCCTACCGACCGGCTTCGAGCTGCCGCTCGAGCCCCGTCTTCCCCGTATTGGCTCGATCGACGCGGTTGCGCTCGAGGAGCGCGCAGCGTCGCTCGCCAAGCGTTCGATCAAGCGCGAATCGAAGGTTCAGGCGCTCGAGCTGGCCATTCGGATGATCGATCTGACGACGCTCGAAGGAGCGGACACACCTGGCAAGGTCGCCGCACTCTGCTCCAAAGCGCTCCGTCCGGATCCCGCGACGCCGTCGGTTCCGCACGTTGCGGCCGTTTGCGTCTATCCGAACCTCGTCCCGACCGCGGTCGCGCGGTTGCGGGACACGCCCGTCAAGGTTGCGTCGGTGGCGACCGCATTCCCGTCTGGGCAGTCGCCGCTCGAGGCGAAGCTCGACGAAGTGCGGTGGGTGGTGAACGAGGGCGCGGACGAGGTGGATATGGTGATCGACCGCGGCGCTTTCCTCTCCGGACGCTACGCGAAGGTCTACGACGAGATCGTGCGCGTGAAGGAGGCGTGCGGAGAGGCTCATCTGAAGGTGATCCTCGAGACGGGGGAGCTGGGCACCTACGACAACGTCCGCCGCGCTTCGCTGCTCGCGATCGCCGGAGGCGCGGACTTCATCAAGACGTCGAGCGGGAAGCTGCCGTCTGCCGCGACGTTGCCCGTCCTGCTCTGCATGCTGGAGGCGATCCGCGACGTGCGCGAGGAGACCGGTCGGACGATCGGAATGAAGCCGGCCGGAGGAATCCGCACGGCGAAGCTCGCGATTCAGAATCTCGTTCTCGTCAACGAGACGCTCGGGCCCGAATGGCTCACCCCTGACCTCTTCCGGATCGGCGCGTCGACACTCCTGAACGACCTGTTGATGCAGCTCCGCAAGCAGCGGACGGGCGCGTACCAGAGCCCCGACTACTTCACGATCGACTGACCATGGGGACGGATCGTCACCCATTCGGCGCGAAGTCGACTCAGACGCGTATGCCGTTCCTCGGTACCGTCGACCGCGAGGGAGGCGGGAGTCCCCACCCAGGGTGGGGGGACGCGCGCGCGTCAACCAGAAAGGGCGCGCGCTGAGCGGGTTGGAGCAGAAGCCGGGCACAACGCCCGCCCCGGCCGAGTGGGCTTATGCGCCTGCGCCGGAGTCGCGCGACATCGTTCGGCTGGAGGAGCGGTACGGCCTCTTCATCGACGGCAAGTGGCTCGAGCCCTCCCAGACGTACACGACGATCTCGCCGGCCACCGAGGAGCCGCTTGCCGACGTCGCTCAGGCGACGCCCGAGGAGGTCGCCAAGGCGGTCGCGGCCGCGCGCAACGCGTTCGACAACGGCTGGTCGTCGTCCGCCCCGAGCGAGCGTGCCAAGTACCTGTTCCGGATCGCGCGCATCCTTCAGGAGCGCTCGCGTGAGTTCGCCGTCCTCGAGAGCCTCAACGGCGGCAAGCCGATCAAGGAGTCACGCGACGTCGACCTGCCGCTCGCGGCCGCGCACTTCTTCTACTACGCGGGCTGGGCCGACAAGCTCGAGTACGCCTTCCCGAACCGGCGTCCGCGGCCCGTCGGCGTCGCCGGCCAGATCATCCCGTGGAACTTCCCGTTGCTGATGCTCGCCTGGAAGATCGCGCCCGCGCTCGCTGCCGGCAACACGGTTGTGCTGAAGCCCGCCGAGACGACTCCGCTGACCGCACTACTGTTCTGCGACGTCCTGCGCCAGGCCGAGCTCCCGCCGGGCGTCGTCAACATCGTCACCGGCGACGGCACGACGGGAGCCGCGCTCGTGACCGCCGGGGTCGACAAGGTCGCCTTCACGGGCTCCACCGAGGTCGGCAAGGCGATTCAGCGCGAGCTCGCCGGCACCGGCAAAAAGTTGACGCTCGAGCTCGGCGGCAAGGCGGCGAACATCGTGTTCGACGACGCGGCGCTCGACCAGTCCGTCGAGGGGATCGTCAACGGGATCTACTTCAACCAGGGTCACGTGTGCTGCGCCGGTTCGCGCTTGCTCGTCCAGGAGTCGATCTACGAGCCGCTCGTCGGCAAGCTGAAGCGACGGCTCGAGACGCTGCGCGTGGGAGATCCGCTCGACAAGAACACCGACGTCGGCGCCATCAACTCGCAGATGCAGCTCGACAAGATCCGCGAGCTCGTCGAAGTCGGCAAGGAGGAGGGCGCGGAGATCTACCAGCCGCCGTGCCGCCTGCCGGAGAAGGGCTACTGGTTTGCCCCGACCGTCTTCACGAACGTGGCTCAGAGCTACCGGATCGCCCAGGAGGAGATCTTCGGGCCGGTGCTGTCGGTGCTGACCTTCCGCACGCCGGAGGAAGCGGTCGAGAAGGCGAACAACACGCCGTACGGCCTCAGCGCCGGCGTCTGGACCGAGAAGGGCTCGCGGATCCTCTGGATGGCCGAGCGCCTTAGGGCCGGGGTGGTCTGGGCGAACACGTTCAACCGCTTCGACCCGACCTCGCCCTTCGGCGGCTACAAGGAGTCGGGCCTCGGACGCGAGGGCGGACTCCACGGCCTCGAGCCCTACCTCACCTTCGACGGCGCCGAGAGCTGGGGCGGATGACCCGGCTCCCGGTCAAGAAGACCTACAAGCTCTTCATCGGCGGGGCGTTCCCGCGCAGCGAGTCGGGTCGCACGTACGAGGCCGAGGGCCAGAACGTCGCACTCGCCTCCCGGAAGGACGTGCGCGACGCGGTCCAGGCCGCACGCCGCGCCTATCCGAAGTGGGCCACGATGACCGCATACAACCGCGGCCAGATCCTCTATCGCCTGGCCGAGATGGTCGAGGCGCGCACGACCGAGTTCGCCGAGCTCGCGACCGGGAAAAAGGAGGTGGCGGAGGCCGTCGATCGGATCGTCTGGTACGCCGGGTGGGCGGACAAGCTGGCGCAGGTGATCGGGTCGTCCAACCCGGTCGCCGGGCCGTACTTCAACTTCACGGTCCCGGAGCCGACCGGCGTCGTCGGCGTGCTCGCCCCCGACGAGCCGCCGCTGCTCGGGCTCGTGACTCGGCTCGCGCCCGTGCTCGTCGGCGGGAACGCGGCGGTCGTCGTCGCATCGGAGACGCGTCCGCTGGCGGCGATCGAGCTCGCCGAGGCGCTCGCCACGTCGGACGTCCCCGGCGGGGTCGTCAACATCCTCACCGGCCGCCGCGAGGAGCTCGCGCCGGTGCTCGCCTCGCACATGGACGTGAACGCCGTCGACCTTGCGGGCGCGGACGGGCTCGCACCCGAGCTCGAGCGCGTGGCCGCCGAGAACGTCAAGCGCGTCGTGCACGGCGGCAGCGGCCAGAGCCTGTGGGAGATCTCCGCGTTCCTCGAGCTCAAGACCGTGTGGCATCCGATCGGCCAGTAGACATCGACGCGGAGCTCGACCGGCTCTACGGGCTGCCGCTCGACGAGTTCACGAAAGCCCGCAACGAGCTGTCCGCGCGCCTGAAGAAGTCCGGCGAGCCGGATGCGGCGGCCGAGGTGAAGGCGCTTCCCAAGCCCTCGGTGCCCGCATGGGCCGTCAATCAGCTCGCGCGGACGCGCAAACGCGACGTGCGAGCGCTGCTGGACGCCGCCGAGCGCGCGCGCTCGGGGAAGGCGAAGAAGACGCTCCGCGCTGCGCTCGACGAGCAGCGCGAGGCACTCCGGCGGCTGACCGACGAGGGGCGAGAGCTTCTGGAGGCGGAACGGGGAACCGCGCCCGACGCGATGGTGCAGCGGATCGCGTCGACGCTTCGAGCCGCGGCATCCGACCCGGCCGCCGCGGAGCTGCTCGAGCGCGGCCGCGTGAACGAGGATCTCGAGCCCGCCGGCTTCGAAGCGCTGGCCGGCCTGGTCGACGCGAAGGTGCCGGCTGCATCGAAGCGAGACGAAGGAGCCGAGCTCCGCAAGCGCCTCGAGGCGGCGCAGAAGACGGTGCGTGCGCGCAAAGGGGAGGCGGCCGGGCTGCACGACCGCGCCGAGGAGGCCGAGCGTCAGGCGGCGAAGGTGCGTAAAGCCGCCGACCGGGCCGACCGGGAGCTCGAGGAGGCCGAGGCCGAGCTCCGCTCCCTGGAGGGTTCCGCATGACTAGCTATGGTCCGGCCGCGTGAGGGGAACCCGTCGCTTCAGCCAGGCGATCTCCGAGGGAGATGGCATCTCGGTTCTCGCAGAGGTCGGCGACGCTGCGGAAGCCCGCCGCGCGGACGCCGACGGCGCGGGCGGAATCGTCGTCCGCGGCCGGCTCGACCGCGCTGCGACCGAGCTGCCGCTGCTCTGGCGCGCGCCCGGGGAGGCACGGGACGCGCAGACCGCCGAGGCCGACGCGTATCTCGTAGTCGTCGCCGACGTCCGGGACGACGTGGGCCGTCTCGAGCTGCTGCACCGCAACGCGCTCGAGCTCGGCCTCGACTGCGTCGTGGAGGCTCGGAGCGAAGAGGATCTCGAGCAGGCGCTGGAGCAAGTCGACCCGGAGATCTTCCTGCTGTCTGCGAGCGGCGACCTCGACCGCGTCCTCGAGCTCCTGCCGGACGTTCCGGCGGGAAAGCTCGCGATCGCCGACGCCGCCGGCGCGTCCGCGGAAGACGTGGCCGAGCTCGAGCGCGCCGGCTTCGACGCGGTGATCGTGGCAGCCGGCGATCTCGCCGGGCTCGCCGGTGGCGGTACCAGCTAGCCAGTCAGAAGCTCGCCGCGAGTCGCTCTGGGGCGGCCCCAAGGCCGCGTTCGTCGCGATCCTGGCGGGCGCTGCCGCGTTGCGGCTGGTCGGTATCCAGTACGGCCTGCCCTTCGGAAACCTGCTCAACCCGGACGAGCAGAGCATCGTCCCGCGCTCGTGGGCAATCGTTCACGGCGGAGGGCTCGACCCGCACTGGTTCGACTACCCGACCCTCCTGGTCTACGCGCTCGCCCCGACCCAGCTGGGTCAGGACGAGCCGTCGTACCTCGCTGCGCGGATCGGCGTGGTCGTGCTCGCGGTTGCGGCGGTCGCGGCCACCTGGTGGCTCGCGCAGCGCGCGTACGAGAGCGCCCTCGCGGGCGGTGTCGCGGCCGCGATCGTCGCGGTCGAGGCGACGAACGTCGCGTACGGGCACATGGCCGTCACCGACGTGCCGCTGACGCTCGGCGTCGCGGTAGCGCTTGCGCTGATGGTCCGTGGGCCGCTCGAGCTCGCCGGAATCGCGGTTGGGATCGCAGCCGGCTTCAAGTATCCCGGCGCTTTCCTGCTGGCGCCGCTCGTCGTCGCGGGGTGGGGGAGTTGGCGGCGCCTCGCGGGCGCTGTGGCCCTCGCCTTCGCCGCGTTCCTCGCGTCGAGTCCGTTCGTCGCAGTGCATCCAGGTCAGGCTTGGGAGGACTTCTCACGCGTCAGCCGGCTTGCGCGAACCGGCTGGCTCGGCTTCGAGCACGACCACTGGGCCGGAATCGCCTTCGTCGCGCGGCTCTGGCACGGCCTTGGCCCGGTGCTGATCATCGCCTTGGCCGGACTCGTCGCCGCGCTCGTTCGCCGCAGGCGGGCCGACCTCGTCCTGGCCGTGTTCGTGCTCGTCTACTTCCTCGACCTGCTGACCCTGCACGCGCACTTCGACCGCTACGTCCTGCCGCTCGTGCCGCCGCTCGCGGTCCTCGCCGCGCGGTTTCGCGCCCTTGCACCCGTCACGCTTCTGCTGCTCGTCGTCCCGCTCGCGTTCTCGGTGCGCGACGACTCCCGGCTGGCGCGGACGGACACGCGCGTCGTCGCGGCGCGCTGGCTCGCCGGGCACGCGTCGCCGGGTGCCGCGATCGCCGCCGACCCGTCGACGCCGACGCTCTCGGGCCGGCGGATCGTCGCGCTCCAGCTGCCGGGTCCCGGGCGTCCGCACGATCCGCGGCGCGACGTGGCGGAGTTGCGAAGGCTCGGCGTGCGCTACGTCTTCGTCACGGGCGCGGTGACCGATCGGGTGCTCCGCGCCGCCGACCGCTATCCAAGCGAGGCGGCGTTCTACCGGTCGCTGTCGAAGCGCGCTCGCGTCGCGTTCGCGCTGCCAGCGGACGGCCGGTTCGCCGGGCCCTGGGTCAGGATCTACGACCTGGGCGCCTGAGGGCTAGCCGACCGGCTCTTCCGACACGCGGACGACCACCGATCCGAGCCTGCGCCCCGCCCCGGTGAGGACGAGCCGCCAGTCGCCCGGAGCCCAGAAGAGCATGTAGCCGGAGTACTTCTCGCCCAGCTTCTTCGTCGCGGGGAACTTCACGCTCAGGTCGCCCTTCTGCTGCAGCTCCTCTTCCGTCGCCGGGAAGCCGAACGGGAATGTCAACGGCTGGTTCCGGTACCAGAAGCGCAGCGGCAGCCCAGAATCGCAGCTGTAGCCGCGCAGGGTCAGGTCGCTGCGCCGCGCCGTGCGGCCGCGGATCACGACACGCGTCGGGAACCCGGTGACGTAGACCTTCTTCGCCCGGCCGGCGCCGTCGTTGAAGGGAAGGACGAGTGGCCCGAGCTCCGCTCCACGACCGGCCTTTCCGAAGCTGCCGACGCGCGAAGGAGATCCGCAGCCTGCCGCAGTCGCGCCGGCCGCGCCGCGATCGGCGAGCGCAGCGGCCGAGAGCAGCGCGGCGAGCGCGAGACAGAGAGCCACCGCTCTCATCCGAAGAACACCTTCGCGACGTCGTACCAGTCCTCGGGGACGACCTTGAGCTCCGCCGTAGCGTCCTCGAGCGAGACGTCGACGATCGAGTCCCCCTGGAGCGCGGCCATCCGCCCGAAGCTGCCGGCCTGGATCAGCCTCACCGCCTTGAGCCCGTAACGGGTCGCGAGCACACGGTCGCGCGCGGTCGGCGTTCCCCCGCGCTGCACATGGCCGAGGACGGTCACGCGCGTCTCGAAGCCCGTCCGCTCCTCGATCTCCCGTGCCAGTGTCTCGCCGACGCCGCCGAGCTGAACGTGTCCGAACTGGTCGCTCGCGCGGGCCTCGCCGGCGACGAGCTTGCGCTCGCCGCTGCGATACGTCAGCTCGTAGCCCTCGCTGACGACCACGATCGAGAACAGCTTGCCGCTCTGGTGACGTGCGACGATCTCCTCGCAGGCCTCCTCGACCGTCAGGGGCTGCTCGGGGATGAGGATCACGTCCGCGCCCCCCGCGATGCCGCTCATCACCGCGATCCAGCCCGTGTGGCGCCCCATCACCTCGACCACCATCACGCGGTTGTGCGACTCGGCGGTCGTGTGCAGCCGGTCGATCGCCTCGGTGCAGATCGCCACCGCGGTGTCGAAGCCGAACGTGTAGTCGGTCGCCGACAGGTCGTTGTCGATCGTCTTCGGGACGCCGACGACCGGGAACTCGTGCTCGGAGTGGAGGCGCGCCGCAACCCCGAGCGTGTCCTCGCCGCCGATCGCAACAAGCGCTTCGAGGCCCTCCTGCTCGAAGCTCCGCAGGACGCTGGCCACGCCGTCGTCGAGCTTGTAGGGGTTCGTCCGGGACGTGCCGATGATCGTCCCGCCGCGGGGCAGGATCCCGGAGATCTCGCGTGGCCCGAGCGGAGCAAATCGCCCCTCGACGAGCCCGCGCCAGCCCGCGCGCACGCCGACGACCTCCCAGCCGAGATCGTGCGAGAGCCGGGCAACCGCCCGGATCACAGCATTCAGCCCGGGACAATCCCCGCCGCCCGTGAGGACCCCTATCCGCATTCCTGCCGGAAGCTACAACAGGGCGACTCACTGGTGGTAGGTGCCGAAGGTGGGACTTGAACCCACACGGGGTTTCCCCCACCGGATTTTGAGTCCGGCGCGTCTGCCAGTTCCGCCACTTCGGCGCGCGCTTCAGGATAGACGGCACCCGCTTGAACGGGCGCGGAAATAGGCGGATACTCACCGACCAACCACACCTGTGGACTTTGGAGCGCAAGCGAGGGAGGAAGAGTGAGTAGACGTCTATCGATTGGGGCCCTGGCTCTGACGGTCGGAGCGCTTGCGCTCGTGGCCGCCGGTTGCGGCGGGTCCAAGAAGAGCGGCAGCGGCGGGGGAGGCGGAGGTGGCTCCGTGGCCGGCAAGGTGACGGCGCTCCCGGCGTCGTCGTGCGCGAAGCTCGAGAGCAAGGCAACCCCGGACCTCCTGCTCGTCTCCGATCTGCCGATGCAGGGCTCGTCCCGCACGCAGACCGTGCAGATGGTGCAGGCGATCAAGTATGTCCTCGACCAGCGCGGCTGGAAGGCCGGCAAGTACAACATCGGCTACCAGGTCTGCGACGACGCGACCGCACAGGCGGGCAAGTGGGACTCGGGTAAGTGCAACTCGAACGCCCAGGCCTACGCGGGCAACAGCAGCGTCATCGGCGTGATCGGAACGTTCAACTCAGGTTGCGCGGCGATCGAGATCCCGGTGCTGAACCAGGCAGCCGGCGGCGCGATCGCGATGGTCTCGCCGGCGAACACGTTCCCGTGCTTGACGACGCACCCGGGCTGCGACAAGTCGGAGCCGGACAAGTACTACCCGACCGGCAAGCGGAACTATGCGCGAGTCGTGCCGTATGACGCCTACCAGGCCGCGGTCCAGGTCCAGTTCATGAAGGAGCAGGGCATCAAGAAGCTCTACATCCTCAACGACAAGGAGGCGTACGGGCTCGCCGTCGCCACGCTGACGAAGAACGCAGCGTCCGCAAACGGCATCCAGGTCGTCG
>JAWVDL010000214.1:0-2719 GCA_033857355.1 Gaiellaceae bacterium
GGCTAGAAACGGACTTAGTGACACAGAGCCACTACCTCAGTGTTGTGACAGAGAAATGACACGGTTGTGACTCGGTATCGCTGGGTTGTGCTAGCCGCCGGGACGGCGGCTCAGGCGAGTTACTCCGCGATCTGGTTCGGCGTCGCGGTGCTCGCGCCCGCGCTGCGCGACGAGCACCGGCTCTCGCTCGGCAAGGTAGGCGTGCTGATCGCGAGCTCGCTCGCAGGCTCCGTCCTGTCGCTGATCCCGTGGGGGATCGCGGCCGATCGCTTCGGCGAGCGTGTGGTTCTCGGCATCGGTCTCGCTGGATCGGGAGCCGCGCTGCTCGGTGCCGCGCACGCGTCGAGCTTCGCCGCGCTCGCCGTGCTGCTCGGGATCGCGGGGCTCTCGGGCGCCAGCGTCCAGTCGGCCAGCGGCCGCGCCGTCATGCACTGGTTCGACGTTGGGGAGCGAGGGCTCGCGCTCGGGATCAGGCAGACGGCCGTGCCGATCGGTGGGTTCGCGGCCTCGTTGACGTTGCCGCACATCGTCGCCGCCGGAGGGACGGCCTGGGGTCTGCGCGCGCTCGGCCTCTCGTGCTTCGTGACCGCGGTCGTGGGCGCGGCGCTCCTGCGCGAAGGCCCGCAGCCCGAGCCGTCGGCGTCGCCGTCCGTTTCGCCGCTTCGCGACCGGGCGATCTGGATCCTCTCCGCCGGCAGCGCGCTCGTCCTCGCGCCGCAGATGTGCGTCGTCGGCTTCACGGTGCTGTTCCTGCACGACCGGCGCGGTCTCTCGGCAGGATCGGCCGCGGCGGTTCTCGCGGTCGTCCAGGCGCTCGGGGTGGCCGCCCGGATCGCCGCGGGGCGCTGGTCGGACCGCATGCGCAGCCGCGTCCGTCCCCTGCGTCGCATTGCGCTCACGATCTCGATCCTCGTCGCCGTCGCGGCGGCGTTGCTGGCCGCACCGCTGCCGATCCTCCTTCCGATCCTCGTCCTCGCGGGCGCGCTCAGCATGAGCTGGAACGGACTGTCGTTCGCGGCGGCCGTCGAGTTCGCAGGTCACGCACGCAGCGGTGTCGCGATCGGGCTGCAGCAGACGCTGCTGAACGGCTCGGGCGCGATCATGCCCGGCCTCTTCGGCGTCCTCGTCGGCGTGACGTCGTGGCCGGTCGGCTTCCTCGTCGTCGCCCTGTTCCCGCTCGCCGGCTGGCGTGTGCTCGCCGCGGTTCGCGGCTAGCGCCGCAGAGCGAGGACCGCCCCGCTGGCGAGCAGCACCACCCCGAGCACGCGCGTCCACTCGAGCCCCACCCGCTCGACGCCGAACCAGCCGAAGCGGTCGATCGCGACACCGGCTCCGATCTGGGCGACGATGAAGATCGCCACGGTCGCGAACGTCCCGAAGCGCGGCTGGACGAGCGTGATCGTGAAGACGATGAACACTCCCATCGCGCCGCCGAGCCACATCCAGGGCGGCGACCGGACCGCGTCACCGAAGCCGCCCAGGCTCCGGCGCGCGATCAGCAGGACGACGAGCGCGATCGCCATCGTCACGACGGTCGAGAACGCAAGCGCTTGCAAGGTCCCGATCCGGTCGCCGAAACGCCCCATTACGGCAACCTGAATCGACCCCGCGACCCCGGCCGCGAGGGAGATGAGCACGTATGCGGCGGTCACCCTTGCGGCGGGCCTTCGGGCATCGGCGCCGACTCGTCGCTCTGGAAGAGGCTGAAGTCGTTGCCCTCGGTGTCCTTGCAGCCGGCGAACCAGCCGATGTGCGGGATCGGCATCTTGTCCTCCGCCTCGCCGCCTCCGTCGCGGACCTTCCCGATCGAGGCGTCGATGTCGTCGGTGTCGAAGTACACCTTCAGGCTCCCCGTCTTGCCGTCCTCAGGCGCGAAGACCGCTCCGCCCTGGTCGTCGCCGGTCTTGACCATGCGGTAGTCGATGCCGGGCATCCCCGAATCGGAGAAATCCCAGCCGAACAGCGAGCTGTAGAACGCAGTCGCGCGATCGGGGTCCTTCGCGTAGATCTCGAAGTGGACGAGCTTGCCAGCCATGTGTCTTCTCCTTTCGATGTCTGTCCGCGAACCTAGCGCGTTAGGCTGCCCGTCGTCCAACGAGGGGAGTCAGCGGTGATTCGAGCGTTCGTTCTCTATGACGAGGAACCCGATCCGGAGCGCTACGAGCAGCACGCGGAGCTCTGCCGGAAGGTGCCCGGCGGGACGTTCCGCCACGGCAAGGTCTTCGGCGCGCCGATGGGCGAGCCTCCGCATCGCTACTACGCCGAGTGGGAGTTTGCGGACCTGGACGCCTTCAAGGCCGCGGCGCGCTCCGCGGAGTTCATGGCGACCGGCAAGGACGCGATGGAGATGGGCGGCCGCTTCACCGTGGAGTTCGCGGACGTTGACTGAGCCGTCCGCCCCGCGCCCGCTCGATCCGGCCGAGCTCGGCTTCGAGCGGATCCGCTACGAGAAGACGCCACCGCGCGCGACGATCACGCTCGCCCGGCCCGAGCGCCTGAACGCGTTCGACTTCCAGATGCTCCGCGAGCTCGCGCGCGCGTGCGAGGACGCCTCGTGGGACGACGAGATCCGCGTTGTCGTCGTGACCGGTGAGGGGCGCGCCTTCTGCGTCGGCGCCGATCTGAAGTCGTGGGAGGACGACCTCGTCGGCAAGCCCACCGAGTACTGGAAGTGGTTCGGCGCCTTCAAGGACATGCACGACCGGCTGCGCGAGATCGG
>JAWVDL010000215.1:0-9677 GCA_033857355.1 Gaiellaceae bacterium
AGCCGATTCGCGTGCTCGTGGCGGAGGACGACACAGCCGTGCGGACCGCCCTCTCGGCGCTGATCGGCGCCGAGCCGACACTGGAGCTCGTCGCGGCCGTGGGCGACGCAGACGAGGCGATCGCCGCCGCCCAGCGCGAGCGCCCGGACGTTGCACTCCTCGATGTACGGATGCCGGGAGGCGGCGGCACGCACGCCGCCCGCGGGATCAAGCGCGCCAGCCCGGAGACGCGCATGCTCGCCCTGTCCGCCTTCGAGGACCGCGACACGGTGCTCGAGATGGTCGAGGCTGGTGTCGCGGGCTACCTCGTCAAGGGCAGCACGATCGAGAAGATCGTCAGCTCCATCGAGCGCGCCGCCAACGGGCAGGGGAGCCTCTCGGCCGAGGTCACGGGCGACGTGATCGAGGAACTCGCCGGACAGCTCACGCTTCTGCGGCGCGTCGACGAACGAAAGGGCCGCTCGCAGCAGCGGATCCGGAAGGCCCTCGACGACCCGGAGGCGCTCCAGCTCGTGTTTCAGCCGATCTGCACCCTCGACGGCACGATCGTGGGCAGCGAAGCTCTCTCGCGCTTTCGAGGACGGCCGCAGCGTGGCCCCGAAGGTTGGTTCGCGGAGGCGAGCGAGGTCGGTCTTCGTGTCGAGCTCGAGCTGGCCGCGATCCGCGCGGCGTTCGCAGCGGTCCCAAGTCTCCCCCCGAACACGTGCCTGGCCGTAAACGCCTCGCCCGCCACCGTCATCGGGTCGAGCTTTCAGAAGCTGATCCGAAAAGTCGACGCCAAGCGGATCGTGGTCGAGGTGACGGAGCACGCGCCGATAGCCGACTACGCGCGGATGAACGACGCCGTGCAGCAAATGAAGGCCGATGGAGTACGACTGGCGATCGACGACGCCGGCGCGGGGTTCGCGAGCCTCCGGCACATCCTCCGGCTCGACCCGGATTTCATCAAGCTCGATCAGACGCTCATCCGCGGGATCGCGAAGGACCGGTCGAAGCAGGCGCTGGCTGCGGGCCTGATTTCGTTCGCCGAGAAGATCGGCGCAACGATCGTCGCCGAGGGCATCGAGACGGCAGGAGAGCTGAGCGCACTAGCGCAACTCGGTGTTCGGTACGGCCAAGGCTTCTACCTGGCGCGGCCGGTCCCGCTTGCCAAGCTAGGATCGGTGCGGCCGAAACAGACGAAGGTGTTGGCGTAGAGCGAGGCGCCATGGTGGAGAGCGAGCTACAGCACTTACGGGTTCTGATCGCGAACGAGCGGCGCGACCGGCTGGAGTTGCTCGCCCAGGTCGTGATCGGACTGGGCCACGACGTGATCGCCCGCGAGATCTACGTCAAGGAAGTCGGGCCTGCCACCGCCAGAGAACACCCCGACGTCGCCTTGGTCGGGCTTGGCTTGAGCAGCGAGCACGCGCTCGAGCTGATCTCCGAGATCGTTCAAGAGGCCGCGTGCCCCGTGATCGCGATCCTGCACGCCGACGACCCGGCCTACGTCCACGAGGCTGCGAAGCGCGGGGTCTTCGCGTACATCGTCGAAGGAACACCCGATGAGCTGCAAAGCGCGATCGAGATCACGCTCCAGCGCTTCGCCGAATACCAGAGCCTTCAGGGAGCGTTCGGCCGCCGCGCGCAGATCGAGCAGGCGAAGGGCATCCTGATGGCGCGGCACTCGATCAACGCCGACCAGGCGTTCGAGCGACTTCGCAATCACTCGCAGCACAACGGCCGCAAGCTGAGCGACGTGGCAGCTGCTGTCGTGGACAGCCACCTGCTTCTGCTCCCTCCGACCCCGAAGGCGCTGCCGATCAGCCGATGACGGTGACTGGCACCCCGGGGCCGATGCGCGCCGCCAGCCAGGCCATCGCCGTGTCGTCGAGGCGCACGCAGCCGTGGGAGACGGCGCTTCCAGGGACGCCGCCGACGTTGTCGAGCCCGTGGAGAGCGATCTGTCCCGGCCCGCCGTCGAACTCCTGCAGCACGTTCGAGCGGGCGCTCAAGGCCAGTGCGAACGGCCCGCCGACGTCGGCGCCCCGCAACCGAATCGACTCTTCCACGAAGAACTCGCCCCTCGGGGTCGGGGTCGAGGGCTTGCCGACGACTGCCTTGAAAGCTCGTACCACGCGCCCCTGCCGATATGCGGTCACGCGCCGGCTGGAGAGATCGACGAGGAGATGCCAGCGAGTCACCGATCCGACGGTCGCACCTTCCCTGATCCACCCGACATGCCCGTTCGGGCGGCCCGGGAGCCTGACCTGGAGCCAGCCGAGCCGATGGCCGAGAACCGGGAGCACGGTCGGCCCTCCTGTGAGCGGACGTCGAGCCTTGACCAACCTGAGCGGCGTGGAGTCTCCGGCCGGCTTCGAAAACGCCTTGTGGTTGCCGCGCAGCAACGCGAGCTCCTGAGTCGGCCTCACTCCCCCCGCTGTTGCCCGATGCGGCGCCGTTCCCCCCGTCCACGCTACGGAGAGCAGCGCGAGGGCAGCTACGAGTGCGAATCGGGACCTAGGGACACCACGAGCGGGCGCTGCGGGCACCCGCTCCTGGTTGCCGGAGCCATTCAGGTTCCAGCGGGCCGTCTTTTAACCCGTCAGGCCTACGTGCGTGATCGGGGGTAGGGGCTTCGGCGGAGGCGGCGGCGCAGCGGGCTTGCTCGCGGGCGCGACCGTCGTGGTCGGAGGAGTGGTCGTCGTAGGCGTCGGCGTGGTCGCCGTCGTGGCCGTGGTCGTGGCCGCCGTCGCGGTCGTAACCGCAGCCGTGGTCGTTGCCGCAGTCGTTGCAGCGGCCGTGGTCGTATCCGTGGCGGCGACCGTGTCGGTGGACGTCGGGGCATTGCAGGAGGGCCTGCTGATCGTGTCCGTATCGAGCGTGACCGCGCCGTTTCGGGCGAGAAGCCTGCCGATGATCGTGACACCGGTGGGAACGTGGATGTCGGTCAGCGCGAGAATCGATCCGCGGAACGTCGAGCCTGTGCCGAGGACCGCGGAGCTGCCGATCTGCCAGAAGACGTTGCACGACCGAGCGCCGTTGATCAGGTTGACCGAGCTGGCAGATCCCGTCGTCAGGCCGGATCCCGCCTGAAAGACGAATACGGCGTTGGAATCGCCGTGGGCGTTCAGCGTCAGCGCGCCGTTGAGCAGGATCGTGGAGCCGGAGTTGTAGACACCGGGGTCCAGGCTCTGGTTGGAGATGTCGGAGATCGGCGAGGTGGGCCCTTCGCCTGCCGCCGTGTTGTAGGCGGTGATCAGGTCGGCCTGCGCGTTCTGCGTCGCCAGGTCGTTTGGATCGGGTGCGTTGTGGTTCGTACCGTTCAGGACGACGCAGTCAGCGGGGCCGGGGCAGCGTGCGAACCCGGTTTCCGAGTGCGTCGGGGAGGAGCCAACGTCGCCCGCGATGGTACTCGGCCCTGTGTTGGTCATCCCGGAGCCCGCCAGGATCGCGTAACCGCCGGCCGTCCCGAGGCCTACTGGCGTCGCCGCCGCTGCGGCGCCGCCGACGAGGGTCGTCAGGATCCCGGCTACGAGCAGCGCAAACAGGGCCGTACCGGTGGCGGCACGGAATCCGAGACGGCGCGAGCGCAATCCCGGCTTGAAGAGCGAAAACGACATATGGGTCTCCTTCAGCGTGAGCTTCATCGCCGATCAGACGTGCGTCGGCCGACCTGCTCCGACCTGCTCTGCTGAGGACGGACCCTTCGCGGGGCCGATAAATGCGGCCACCGCCGTGAATCGCTGCGCCGGTCAATGAGGCGCTGCCCGATGACCCTAGCACGGCCAATCCCCCACCGCCGGATGGCTTCGCCCCCAGATGCGGCTTGACTACCCCCGAAACGGGGATCCCCAAAGCTGCGAAACGCTGATCCCCTCACCGCCCGCGACGTCCGATTGTGAAGACGTGGCACCTAGGGCAAAGATCCTGATTGTCGACGACGATGCGGAGATGCGAGCCCTCCTGGGCGAGGAGCTGCGCGACCTCGGCCACGACTCGTTCTACGCCTCTGACGGACTTCAGGCTCTGTCGCTGGTAAGGCGCGAGCGACCCGACTTGATTCTGCTAGACCTGCGCCTGCCGGGAGGCGATGGGTTCTCCGTCCTCGTGCGTCTTCAACGGATCGCCGAAGTCGCTCACATCCCCGTCATCGTCTTCAGTGGCATGCGCTCGCAGGACGCGGAGGAGGCTGCCCTGAAGCTCGGTGCGCGCGAGTTCGTCCAGAAGTCGCTCAGCGGCAACAACCTGGCCGAGGCCATCGTACGGACGCTCGAGGGTCCGGGGCCTGAGCCCGCCCAGCCGCCTGTCTCCCTTCCGCCTGTCCAGGCACCCGGCCCGATCCCGGCACTGCGGACCGTTCAGATTTCCCCGTGACTGGCGCCGCCCTCAATGTGGCGAGGGCGGGTCACGGTCCCGTCCCTCGACTGACCCCCGCGCATCTCTCGCTGAGTCGACTCGGCGTGGCGAGGGCGACCGGCGGCCTCTCGATCGCGATGGGCGTTGCGGGACTCTTCGGTTGGTTCTTCGACGTCCACGCGCTGACGAGCTTCGCGCCGGGACTTCCGGGGATGCGGCCGAACTCGGCAATCGTTCTCGTGCTGCTCGGCTTGACTCTCGTCTTCCGCGGTAGGCGGAGCTTCAGCGTTCTCGGCCCAGTGACCGTAGCAACGCTCTCGATACTGACTCTGATCGAGTACGCGGGCCCGCCTCTTGGTATCGACGCGCTTCTCTTCCGGGCACATGGGTCGACCGTCCCCGGGCCGATCTTGGCAACGACAGACGCTGCATTTCTGCTCCTCGCGTGCGCCCTGCTCCTGGTGAGGCGAGGTGGAACCGCTGCCCGAACGGCACAACCATTCGCGCTGGTCGCAGGTGCCCTCGCATGGCTCGCGATCACCGGCTATGCGAACGGCGTCAGCGGCCTGTACAAGTTCCCGGCTGTATCTGCGCCGATCGCGCTGAACACGGCGATCGCTCTGATCGCGGTCGTGGTCGGCGTTTTGGCCCTCCGGCCAGACGAAGGCCTCGTGAGGCTTGTCATGTCCAGGATGGCGGGTGGCTGGCTCCTGCGAGTGCTGGGTCCGATCGCGATCCTCGCCCCGACGCTGCTGGCGTGGCTTAGTCACATCGGCGAAGCCAACGGCCTGTACGGCAACGAGGTCGGCACCCTGCTGCTCGTCTTCGTCCTCGTCCTCGTCCTGCTCGGCGCACTCGGGATCGTGGCCAGCGCCGTCGAACGGTCGGTGCTCGAACACGCCGGAGCGGTCGCAGCCGAGCTCAAGGGTGCCTTCATCCTGCCGTTCGTCGACGGTGTGAAGGACCACGCGATCGTCGGTTTCGACACCGCCGGCCATGTGATCCACTGGAACGCGGGCGCCGAGCGGCTCTACGGCTACACGAAGGAAGAGATCGTCGGTGCCGCCATTTCAGCTTTCTACCCTCCCGAGGCCGACGAGAGCGCGCCCGAGAAAGAGCTCGCCAGGGTCATGGCGAGCGGTTTCGACCACGTCGAGGGGCTGAGGCTCCGGAAAGACGGGGCTCAATTCCTGGCCGACATCTCGATCACCGCGATCCGCGACGAGGCAGGGCAGCTCGTCGGGTTCACAAAGGTGGCCCGCGACATCACGGAGGACAGACGCGCCGAGGCAGCGCGCGTCGAAGCCGTGGAAGAACTGCGGCAACGCACGGCCGACCTGTCCGCTGCGAACGAGGAGCTCGAGGCGTTCGCCTACTCGGTCTCGCACGACCTGCGCGCGCCCCTGCGCGGGATCGACGGGTTCAGCCAGGCGGTGCTCGAGGAGTACTCGGACCGGCTGGACGACAAGGGAAAGGACTACCTCATCCGCTTGCGGTCGGCGTCGCAGCGCATGGGTCTGTTGATCGACGACATTCTCAACCTCTCCCGGATCTCGCGGGTCGAGCCCGGCCACGAGCGTGTGGACCTGAGCGCGATCGCCACGTCAACCGCCGCGGACATGCGCGAGCGCGAGCCCGACCGCCAGGTCGAGTTCGTGATCGAGGAGGGAGTCATGGCTCGCGGTGACTCGCGGTTCCTCAGCATCGTGTTCGAGAACCTCTACGCGAATGCCCTCAAGTTCACGTCGACGCATGCGCACGCTCGGATCGAGTTCGGGTGTGAGCAGACCGACGGGGAGAGCGTGTATTTCGTCCGAGACGACGGCGTGGGCTTCGACATGGCGTACTCGGACCAACTTTTCGTTCCCTTCCACCGGCTGCACACGCAGACGGACTTCCCCGGTTCGGGGATCGGTCTGGCCACCATCCGCCGCATCGTCCGCCGCCACGGCGGACGCACGTGGGCCCACGGAGAAGTGGACCGGGGCGCAACCGTCTACTTCACGCTAGGAGATCTCCATGAATGACACTGACCCCATCGTCCTCGTCGAGGACAACGAGGACGACATCGTCCTCACCCGCAGAGCTCTTACCCAGAACAAGATCGGGAACCCACTCGTGATCGCTCGCGACGGAGCCGAGGCAATCGAATTGCTGCTGAGCGAGAACGGCACCAGGGTTACGGCCGCCGTCGTCCTACTCGACCTCAAGCTGCCGAAGGTGGACGGTCTTTCCGTCCTCAAGCGCCTACGGGAGGACCCCCGCACCAAGCTCACGCCGATCGTTGTGCTGACTTCGTCGAAGGCCGAGCAGGACGTCCTGGCCGGCTACGAGCTACGTGCCAACAGCTATATCCGCAAGCCGGTCGACTTCGACCAGTTCACGGAAGCCATCCGCCAGATCGGGCTGTACTGGCTGCTCCTCAACGAGCCTCCGCCCGTCGCGTGACCGAGAACGCTCTTACGCCGCTCCGCGCGCTCGTGCTCGAGGACACCGAGGACGACGTGGTGATCCTCGAGCGCTACCTGAAGCGTGGCGGTTACGCGCTCGACTTCGAACGGGTGCAGACGGCCGACGACTTCGAACGGGCCCTCGACACCCAGACCTGGGACGTCGTCTTCGCTGACCACGTAGTTCCTGGCTACAGCGGGCTCACCGCGCTGAAAGCGGTCCAGGACCGAGAGCTAGACGTCCCGTTCATCATCGTCTCCGGGAAGATCGGCGAGGACACCGCTGTCGAGGCGATGAAGGCCGGCGCACACGATTACGTGATGAAGTCGAGCCTCGCCCGCCTGGCGCCCGCGGTCGACCGCGAGCTGCGCGAGTGGACACGCCGGCAGGAGCGCAAGGAGGCGAAGAAGCAACTCGCCCTACACAGCGTCGCGCTCACCGAGCGTACGCTCGAGCTCGAGCGCTCGAATCGGGAGCTCGAGGAGTTCGCGTACATCGCCTCGCACGACCTCTCTGCACCTTTGCGTGTGATCGCCGGATATCTCGAGTTGTTCCTGCACCGGCACGGCGATGCCGTGGACGATCCGGCGAAGCTGTTGTTGGCAAGCGCCGTGCGCGGCACCGAGCGGATGCAGCGGCTGATCGACGACCTCCTCCTCTACTCGCGGGCCTCGAATGACGCGCTCGAGCTGGCCGACGTCGACAGCGCAGACGTGGTCCGAGACGTGCTGGAGGACTTCTCGACCGTGATCGCCGAGACCGGTGCGCGGATCGACGTCGGCCCGATGCCCCACATTCACAGCATGTACGCCCCCATCTCGCAGGTCCTGCACAACCTCGTCGGCAACGCGCTGAAGTTCGCCAACGGCCGCGCGCCCCACATCGTGATCTCCGCCGAGCAGCTGGGCGAGCAGTGGCGCTTCTCCGTGCGCGACAACGGGATCGGCATCGAAACCCGGCACGTCGAGACAGCCTTCCGAATGTTCCAGCGCCTCCACGGCGCGAAGTACGCCGGGACCGGGATGGGGCTCGCGCTATCCAAGCGAATCGTCCAGCGGCTCGGCGGCGAGATCGCTCATGCGCCGGCGCCGGACGGCGGCTCGATCTTCACCTTTCTAACCCAAGGAGCGCCAGCATGATCGCCGAAGGCCAACGCATCCAGATCCTGCTCGTCGAGGACGACCCCGACGACGTGCTGCTCATGTCGGAGGTGCTGCGCGAGACGCGCATCGCGAACGACCTCCACATCGCAATGGACGGCGAGGAGGCGATGGACTTCTTCCACCGGCGCGGCAGATTCCCCGATGCACCCGTTCCGGACCTCGTTTTCCTCGACCTCAACCTGCCGAAGAAAGACGGACGGCAGGTTCTGACGGAGATCAAGGCAGATCCGTCTCTCCGCCGGATCCCGGTCATCGTGCTGACGACGTCGGCAGCCGAGCAGGACGTCCTGGACGCCTACGACGAGCACGTGAACGCGTATGTCCGCAAGCCCCTCGGCTTCGCCGCCCTGCTCGACGTCTTCCGCTCGATCGAAGACTTCTGGCTCGGCTCCGTCCTTTTGCCGCCGCGCAAGCCGGCCGCCGCGTAAGCGGTACACAGGCTCCCACGAATCGGGGAGCGTCGCCGCGCAGCGCTGGGGAACGTTCCCACCGCTCCTCGGGAATGGCCCGGCACGGCAGGCCGGCCAATGGTTGGAGAGATGGCATTTCGCGTTCGCCTTGGCACCGCTGCAGTAATCCTTCTCGGGTCGCTGCTCTTCAGCACCGCAGCGTTTGCACGCGGCGCCACGGCCCTCGCGTTCGTGGGCGGCAGCGTGGCCGAGCGCTCGCAGGTGACCAAGGCGCTCGGCGCGAGCAGCTTCGACTGGAGCCTCCTCCCCAGCCGCGTCACGGTGCACATCGGACGGGATTTCGCCTCCGAGGCCGCTCCCGATGAGGTCTGGCTCGACGCCAACGTGCTCGACGCCGGCCGCTTCTCCTGGGGGGTCGTCCAGCACGAGTTCGCGCACCAAGTCGATTTCCAGCTGCTGGACGCAGAGACCCGGGCACGGTTCGCGCTTCTGCTCGGCGGGTCGGCATGGTGCGGAGAGACCCTGGCGTTCGCGCACGGAGACTACGGCTGCGAGCGGTTCGCCTCGACGTTGGCCTGGGCTTACTGGCCGAGCCAGAGCAACTGCATGAAGCCGATGTCCAGATCGGACGAGTCGGCCGCGATGGCGCCGGCGGCCTTCCGCGCGGCCCTCGCAGAAGCTCTGCACATCCCGGCTCCGACATACCTGAGGTGGACGGCGTGACCGCCGCCGAGGCACTGGAGGTCGAGCGCACGATCGAGGCGCTGGACTCGCGCCCGCATCGCACCGACGCACCAATCGAGTTCGCGGGCCTCCTCGCAGACGCCTGGGAGAACCTCATGGCGGGCGAGGTCGAGGATGCGCTGACGAAGCTCCAGCGGGCGCGCGCGCTCTCGGAGGAAGACACGTTCGACGACGGCGACCGCGCCGAGGTGCTCTTCCGCCTGGGCGCGTGCCGACTCCATCTTGGGGCAGTCTCGAATGCCGTCCAGCTGCTCACGGTGGCGCTCGAGCTCTGCGACCGCTCCGGCCGGCCTTGCGACCGGCTGCGCAACGACATCCTGCGCTGGCGCACGCGGTCCTACCGGCGCCAGCGCGACTGGGACGGCGCGCGCGCAGATGCTGACGCCGCGCTCGCGCTGGCCGAGCGACTTGACGATCCCGTGCGGCTCTCCGACTCGTATCTCCAGGCTTCGCAGGTCGCTGAGCGCACCGGCCAGCTGATCGTCGCGCGCTTCTACGTGGAGCACGCCGTCG
Source organism: Gaiellaceae bacterium (assembly GCA_033857355.1). GTDB lineage: Bacteria > Actinomycetota > Thermoleophilia > Gaiellales > Gaiellaceae > UBA5186. Next base: position 9,620 of record JAWVDL010000215.1, read on the forward strand.
AGATCCTGCGGCGAGAGGGCAACCTCGTCGACGCCGGCAAGGCGCTCAACAACCTCGG
>JAWVDL010000216.1:0-5431 GCA_033857355.1 Gaiellaceae bacterium
TCGCGGCGGAGCGCGGCGTGATCGCGAGCAGGTTCGGCGGCAGCTCGGCCGCGTACGGCGCGGCGTTGCGCGACGCGCATGCGAGCGTTGCGGTCGCGCGCGGCGTGATCGCCGACCAGCTGCGGCGCGAGCGGATCGAGTCGACGCTGAGCGTTTCGACACCGTCCGGCTCGGCGATCACGTCGTTCTACCTCTCGTACCCGGATCTCCTGACCCGCTCCGTCGAGGCGAAGCCCGCGCCGTGGTGGCTAGGCGGCCGGACCCGCGGCCTGGCGCTCTCTTCGCTCGCGCCCGCGTCGCTCTTCACGATGCCGGGTGGCCGCAAGGGCCTCCTCCGGACGATGATCGGCAGCTATGCGGTCAAGCCGCTGGGCGAGACGGTCGAGCTCGGCGCGCTGCCGCTCGAGCGCGCGCGGCCCGCGATCGCGTCGGCCCTGCGCTCGTTCGCGCGCGGGGCCGCCTTCGAGACGTGGAGCGTCAACCGCCAGACGGGCCTGCTCCCGAGCGTGATCTGCCGCGGAGACGACCTCCCGGCACCGGGCGCCGTCGATCTCTCGATGTACCTGCCCTTCCTGGCGCCGACCGGCTAGTCCCTCCCGGCGCTGTCGGACGAACTCGGTTCTCGCGGCGCCAGGCGCTACGAGTTGACCGCGTTCGAGCCCGCGGTGACCATGCGGCCCTTGCCGGCTTCCTTCGCGCGGTAGAGCGCATCGTCGGCCCGCTGGAAGAACGAGACCGCATCGTCTTCCGGTCGCATGTCCGTCACGCCCGCCGAGAGGAACAGCCGGCCTTCCTGGCCGATCGGGCGGGATGAGACCGACTGCTGGATCCGGCGGTAGAGCTGGTCGGCGTCCATCAGCGTCGACTCGGGCAGGATCACCGCGAACTCGTCGCCGCCCACGCGGCAGGCGATGTCGGCCGAGCGCACGGAGTCGCGCACGCGCTCGGCTGCGTCCGCGAGCACTGCGTCGCCCGCAAGGTGGCCGATGCGGTCGTTGATCGCCTTGAAGTCGTCCAGGTCGAACACGATCAGCGCCAGCGAGCGGTCGTAGCGCTGCGCGCGCGAGACCTCCCGCGCGAGCGTCTCGTGGAAGTACCGCCGGTTGTGGAGCCCCGTCAGCGCGTCGAGGTCGGCGAGCTGGCGCGCCTCGCGGAACCGGCGTGCGTTCTCGATCGCCGGCCCGGCGCGCAGCGCGAGCTGCTCGAGCTCGCCCACGTCGTCCTCGCTGAAGCTGCGCGCGCCCGAACGCGTGAAGATGGTCAGGAAGCCGAGCTGCTCGTCTTCCCGCAGCAGCGGGACGGCGACACCCGAATGGATCAGCGAGCCGTTCTGCGACAGCTCCTCCGAGCCGTAGCGGTACGAGATGCCGATCGAGCGCGCCGCGCGGCCGTCCGGAGGGCCCGCGATCGCCTGCCGCTCCGCCTCCTCCGCCGACAGTCCCAGCGTCGCTACGAGCGGCTGCCCGTCGAATCCGGTCGTCGTGACGAGCGCCGCGTCGGCGCCGGAGATCCCGCCCGCCGCCTCGAGCGTCCGCGCGAGCACCTCGTCCAGATCGATCGACCCGGCCAGCTCGCCGAGGAACCGGCTGCGCCTGCGCTCCTCCTCGGTGCGCTGGATCGCGCTCTCGAGATCGCTCGACAGCTGCTCGATGCGTTCGTTCAGCTCTGCGAGGGCAGTCCCGTTGCTCTGGCCGCCGATGATCGCCGAGCCGTTACGCGCGCGCCGGACCAGGGCGATCGCGAGCACGACGACGAGCGTCCCCAGAACCGCACTGGCGGCCACGAGCAGCAACGTCACCGCTCCGTCCTCCGAATTGTCCTACCGCTATGCACCACCACTCCCCCGACGACCCTCGCGTACGCCTACGCGAGGCACTTCTTTCACTGTAATAGGCGAATCCCGTTCAGGCTATGGTTCGAAAACCACATTTTCCGGCGCCCTGGCATGCACGGATAACGCGAAAACAGAGCTTCCGGGTGCGCGCCAATCGGGTGATTTGGGCGTTTGACGCTCTATGGCACCTCGGGTACCATCCTCTGTCCGGTTGGTAGGGCCGAAAGCCCCGCCAGCCTTTGTTGTGTCGGAAGCCGAAACGAGAGGTTTAGTGCCCACCGTCAATCAGCTCGTCAGGAAGGGTCGCACCTCGGCGAAAGCCAAGACGAAGACCCCTGCGCTCGACGGCGCTCCTCAGCGCCGCGGCGTCTGCACGCGCGTGATGACGCAGACCCCGAGGAAGCCGAATTCCGCGCTGCGAAAGGTCGCGCGCGTGCGGCTCACCAACGGGGCGGAGGTCACGACCTACATCCCCGGCGAGGGACACAACCTGCAGGAGCACTCGGTCGTCCTCGTTCGCGGCGGCCGGGTCAAGGATCTCCCGGGCGTCCGCTACAAGGTCATCCGCGCCGCACTCGACACGTCCGGCGTCTCGGATCGCAAGCAGGGCCGCTCGAAGTACGGGGCCAAGAGGTCGTAATGCCACGTCGCGCGGAAGTCTCTGTACGCCCCCTGGACCCAGATCCGGTCTACCAGTCTCAGCTCGTGACCCAGCTGATCAACAAGGTCATGAACGACGGGAAGAAGAGCGTCGCGGAGAAGATCGTCTACGACGCCCTCGCTCTCGTCAGCGAGCGCAGCGGCAAGCCGCCGCTCGAGGTGCTCGAGGGCGCGGTCAAGTCCGTCACACCGGTGCTCGAGGTGCGCAGCCGCCGCGTCGGCGGCGCGAACTACCAGGTGCCCGTCGAGGTGCCGCAGCGCCGCGCGCGCACGCTCGCCGTGCGCTGGATCGTCACGAACGCGCGCGACCGCCGCGAGAAGGGCATGGCCCAGAAGCTCGCCGGCGAGATCCTCGACGCGCTGAACCAGCAGGGCGGCGCTTTCAAGCGCAAGGACGACCTCTACCGGATGGCGCAGGCCAACAAGGCCTTCGCGCACTACCGCTGGTAACGCTCATGGCCGTAGACACCAAGACTCAAGTCGCCCTCGACCGCGTCCGCAACATCGGGATCATGGCCCACATCGACGCGGGCAAGACGACGACGACCGAGCGGATCCTCTACTACACCGGCCGCACCCACAAGATGGGCGAGGTCCACGAGGGCGCCGCGACGATGGACTGGATGGCCCAGGAGCAGGAGCGCGGCATCACGATCACGTCGGCGGCCACGACCGCGTTCTGGCGCGACTTTCGCATCAACATCATCGATACGCCCGGGCACGTGGACTTCACCGTCGAGGTGGAGCGGAGCCTGCGCGTCCTCGACGGCGCCGTCGCCGTGTTCGACTCCGTCGCGGGCGTCCAGCCGCAGTCGGAGACCGTCTGGCGCCAGGCCGACAAGTACAAGGTTCCGCGCATCGCGTTCATCAACAAGATGGACCGCACGGGCGCCGACTTCTTCGCCGCCGTCGAGTCGATGCGCGACCGCCTGGGCGCGAACCCCGTCCCGATCCAGCTTCCGATCGGGCAGGAGGAGCACCACCGCGGCGTCGTCGACCTCGTCGAGATGCGCGCCATCACCTACGAGGACGACCTCGGCGAGAAGTTCGAGATCGGCGAGATCCCGGCCGAGCTCACCGAGCAGGCGCACGAGTACCACCACCAGCTGATCGACGCGATCGCCGAGCACGACGACGAGCTCACCGAGACGTATCTGACCGACGAGACGCAGGTGACGCCCGAGATGATCAGGCGCGCCCTCCGCGCCGGCACGATCGCCGACGCGCTCACCCCCGTGCTGCTCGGCTCCGCCTTCAAGAACAAGGGCGTCCAGCCCCTGCTCGACGGGATCATCGACTACCTGCCGAGCCCGCTCGACGTGCCTCCGATGCAGGGCCTCGACCCGAAGACGCAGGCGGAGATCACGAGGAAGCCCTCGCTCGACGAGCCGTTCTCGGCCCTGGCTTTCAAGGTCATGTCCGACCCGTACGTCGGCAAGCTCACCTACTTCCGCGTGTACTCGGGCCAGATCAAGGCCGGCGACCGCGTCCTCAACACCACGAACGGCAAGACCGAGCGGATCGGACGCATCCTCCAGATGCACGCGAACCACCGGGAGGAGCGCGAGGACATCGGCGCGGGCGAGATCGCGGCAGGCGTCGGGCTCAAGCTCACGACGACCGGCGACACGCTCTCGGTCGAGAGCGCGCCGATCCAGCTCGAGTCGATGACGTTCCCCGAGCCGGTGATCTCGGTCGCCGTCGAGCCGAAGACGAAGAGCGACCAGGACAAGCTCGCTCAGGGTCTGCAGCGGCTCTCCGAGGAGGATCCCACCTTCGTCGTGTCGAGCGACGACGAGACCGGGCAGACGCTCATCGCAGGGATGGGCGAGCTGCACCTGGAGATCATCGTCGACCGGCTCAAGCGCGAGTTCAAGGTCGACGCCAACGTCGGGCGGCCCCAGGTCGCCTACCGCGAGACGATCTCCAAGCCTGCCGAGAAGATTCGCGGACGCTTCGTTCGCCAGACCGGCGGCTCCGGCCAATACGGCGACGTCGTCATCAACCTGTACCCGCAGGAGCCGGGCGTCGGCTACGAGTTCGACGACAAGATCGTCGGCGGAAAGATTCCGAGGGAGTACATCGCCCCGGTCGACCAGGGCATCCAGGAAGCCATGAACTCAGGCGTCATCGCCGGCTACCCGATCGTCGACGTTCGCGTCGAGCTCGTCGACGGGTCGTACCACGACGTCGACTCGAGCGAGCGCGCCTTCAAGATCGCCGGCTCGATGGCGTTCAAGGAGGCGGTCAAGCGGGCCAAGCCCAAGCTCCTCGAGCCGATGATGGCCGTCGAGGTCATCACGCCCGACGAGTACCTCGGCGACGTGATGGGCAATCTCAACTCGCGGCGCGGGCGCGTCGAGGACATGGAGCCGCTCGGCAACGCGAAGGTCGTCAAGGCGATGGTGCCGCTTTCTGAGATGTTCGGTTACTCGACCGACCTGCGCTCGATGAGCCAGGGCCGGGCCGAGTTCACGATGCAGTTCGATCGGTACGAGGAAGTCCCTCCGTCGATCGCCGCGGAAATCACGGAAACACAGACCTAGAAGGAGACCTGGAGGAGAGATGGCAAAGCAGAAGTTCGAGCGCACGAAGCCGCACCTCAACGTCGGCACGATCGGTCACATCGACCACGGCAAGACGACGCTGACGGCGGCGATCACGAAGGTCCTCGCGGAGCAGGGCGACGGCGAGACCGCCGTGCGCTCCTTCGAGTCGATCGACAACGCGCCGGAGGAGAAGGCGCGCGGCATCACGATCAACACGTCGCACGTCGAGTACTAGACGGCCAACCGTCACTACGCGCACGTCGACTGCCCGGGCCACGCCGACTACATCAAGAACATGATCACGGGCGCCGCGCAGATGGACGGCGCGATCCTCGTGGTCTCGGCGGCCGACGGCCCCATGCCCCAGACGCGCGAGCACATCCTGCTT
>JAWVDL010000217.1:0-8667 GCA_033857355.1 Gaiellaceae bacterium
CGGGCGCCGCGGCTCGAGGACGCAGCCGCGGTTGCGCAGGTGACCGCCGCCCTCGACGCGAGCTTCGACATCGAGCAGACCGAGCAGCCCGACGACATCCGGGACGAGTGGCGCGACCTCGACCTGACGCGCGACGCGTGGGTCTGGGAGCGAGACGGCAAGATCGTGGCGTACGCGACGGTGTACGCCCGTGGCGAGGACAAGCGGCTGATCGCAGACGGCTACGTGGATCCTGACTACGCCGGGCATGGCCTCGGTGCCGCGATCGTGGAGACGACCGAGCGGCGCGCCCGGGAGCGTCGCGTCGCACAGCTCGAGAACGGCGTGCTCGGCAACGACGCCCGAGCTGCCGACCTCCTTCGGTCGCGCGGCTATCGCGACGTTCGTCACTTCTACCGGATGCGGATCGAGCTCGAGGAGCCTCCTCCGCAGCCGCGGTGGCCCGAGGGCTTCCAGGTCTCCGCTTTCGATCCGGCCGAAGCGCGTGAGTTCCACGATGCTCTGGAAGACGCCTTCGGCGAGGAGTGGGGGCACACCGAAGAGCCTTTCGAGGCGTTCTCGAAGCGGCGCCTCGAGGAGGTGCGCTTCGATCCAAGCTTCTGGACGACGGTTCGGGCGGGCGGCGAGATCGCCGCAGTGTTGATCGCCGACTGGAAGCGCCACGGAGAGGCCGGCTGGATCGCGTCGCTCGCGGTGCGCAAGCCGTGGCGCCGCCGCGGCCTCGGCGAGGCGTTGCTCCTGCGGTCGCTCGGCCAGTTCTACGAGCGCGGCGAGCGCGTCGTGCAGCTCGGCGTCGACGCGGAGAATCCCTCGGGCGCCACGCGTCTCTACGAGCGTGTCGGCATGCGCGTGAGCCTCGAGGCCGCGATCTACGCTAAAGATCTGCTCTAGATGAGTCGCCTGCGCGCCAAATGCCCCGACTGCCTCACGTTCACCGCGGTCGCGATGGGACCGGACTACCAGTGCCACAGCTGCGGACGCGAGTGGCGCTCCGGCCTCGTCCGCGTGCCGCGCGCCTGGGGTGACGGCGGCCAGGCGATGGCTGAGTCGGCCTCGCTGCGGCTCGATTTTCCCGAAGCTGCGGTGATCGAGGAGCCCACGCTCGGGGAGCAGAACCTCGCGCTCGCCACCGAGCTGCCCGAGCGCCCGCTCGTCCTCGGCGGCTGCTGTTGCTCGCACATCGGCGCGATCGAAGGGCTCGCCGCGCGCCACGATCGGCTCGCCGTCGTCTGGCTCGACGCACACGGCGACCTCAACACTGCCGAAACGTCCCCCAGCGGCAACACGTGGGGGATGCCACTGCGCATGGCGATCGACTCCGGGGCCGTCGAGCCGGAGGACGTCGCACTCGCCGGGGCGAGGAATCTCGACCCTCCCGAGGAGGACTACATCGCCCGCTCCGGGATCCACACCGGCGACGATGCCGCCGATCGCGCGCTCGAGGGCGTGAGCTGCGTCTACGTCGCGCTCGACTGCGATGTCCTCGACGACCGCGAGGTTCCGTCGTTCATGCCCGAGCCGGGAGGGCTGTCCGTGGACGAGGTCGATGCGCTGTTCGGCCGGCTCGCTGCGCAGGGAACGATCGTGGGCGCGGGGTTCAGCGGCCTGCGGCCCGAGCCGCTGAGCATCGGGCCTCTCGAGCGACTCGCGGCAACGCTGGGTTTGTAACCGGCCCGCGTCTGGGACAGGTCTAACACCGAAGTGTCCGAGGCCCGCATCGATGTTTCCATAGAGCACAAGAACGCGCCGGAGCCGGAGGCCAAGCCGCATCCGAACACGTGCCCGGCCTGCGCCTCCCACTACCGCGACGAGGAGCTCGACGCTGCGCTCTGGGTCTGCCCCCACTGCGGCCACCACTTCCCGATGCGAGCTCCGGCGCGGATCGCGTCGCTCGCCGACGAGGGCACGTTCGTCGAGGAGTCCGCGGACGTGCGCTCCGAGGATCCGCTCCACTTCTTCGATCTCCGGCCGTACACGGAGCGGCTCGCCGAAGCCGAGATGTCCACCGGGCTCGGAGAGGCGATGGTGACGGGCGAGGCCGCGATCGACGGTCACGGTTGCGAGCTCGCGGTGATGGACTTCAAGTTCATGGGCGGCTCGATGGGCAGCGCCGTCGGCGAGAAGTTCTCGCGCGCGTGCGACAGCGCTGCCGAGCGCGGGGTTCCGCTCGTGTCCGTCTCGGCCTCGGGCGGCGCACGCATGCAGGAGGGGATCCTGGCGCTGATGCAGCTGCCGAAGACCGTTTGCGCCGTCGAGGAGCTGCACGAGGCCAGGCAGCCACTCGTCAGCGTCCTCGCCCACCCCACGACCGGTGGCGTCCTCGCCAGCTTCGCGACGCTCGGGGACGTGATCGTCGCGGAGCCGGGTGCGCTGATGTCGTTCGCGGGCCCGCGCGTCGTCCAACAGACCACCCGCGAGAAGCTTCCCGACGACTTCGGCCTCGCGGAGTCGAATCTCCGTTTCGGGCACATCGACGCCGTCGTCCCGCGACCCGAGTTGAAGCGTTACGTCGCCCAGGTGCTCAGGCTCTTCGCCGATGGCGGGTGAGGCCGAGCTCCGCCTCCGGGAACGGCTTGCGAAGCTGCGCGGCCTGAGCCTTCCCGGCGGCACGAGGCTCACCGACGAGCTCGAGCGCCTCGAGCGGCAGCTCGAGCGGATGACCCAGGAGCCGAGCGGTGAGGAGATCTGGCGCTCGGTCGAGCTCGCACGACACCAGGACCGCCCGTACACGCTCGACTACGTCGCACGGATCTTCGACGACTTCCTCGAGCTGCACGGCGACCGCGGCCGCGCAGACGACGCCGCGATCGTCGCCGGCCTCGCGCGCCTCGACGGCAAGACCGTCGCGATCGTCGGCCAGCAGAAGGGACGCGACATCAAGGAGCGCACGTCGCGGAACTTCGGGATGCCCTATCCGGAGGGCTACCGCAAGGCGATTCGCACCATGGAGCTCGCGGACCGCTTCGGCTTCCCGCTCGTCACGTTCGTCGACACACCGGGCGCCTACCCGGGTGTCGCCGCCGAGCAGCACGGACAGGGAGGCGCGATCGCACGCTCGCAGGCCATGATGGTGCGGCTCGGCGTCCCCACGGTCGCCACGGTGATCGGCGAGGGAGGGTCGGGCGGGGCGATCGCCATCGCCGTCGCCGACCGGGTGCTCATGTCCGAGCACGCGATCTACTCCGTGATCTCGCCGGAGGGATGCGCGTCGATCCTATGGCGTGACGCGTCGCAGGCTCAGAAGGCAGCCGCGGCGTTCAAGCCGGATGCCGCGCACTGTCTCGAGCTCGGCGTGATCGACGCCATCGTTCCGGAGCCTCCCGGCGGCGCCCACACCGACCCGGACGAGGCCGCGCGCCTACTCGGCACGTCGCTGCGGCAGGCTCTCGCCGAGCTCGACGGAAGGCCGAAGGACGAGCTACGCCGCGGCCGGCGCGCCAAGTTCAGAGCCTTGGGAGTATTTGCGTAGTTTTCGGTAGTTTTCTAGGGCGGTTCGAGTAGATTCCACAGCCCTCGCGCGCCGAAAATCGCTGCTAACACAAAGATCAAGTTGTCCGTTGTGACGCAACTTCTCCACATCGTCCACAGGGTTATCCACCGTGCGGGACCGTCGGAAGTCCTGCAAACGGCGAGGTTTTTGCGGACGGTTTCTTGGGGTAAACCGTCCAGATAATGGCCCGTTCGATCTGGACCGGCACGATCTCGTTCGGCCTCGTCTCCGTGCCGGTGCGCATGTTCCCGGCGACCGAGTCGAAAGAGCTCAAGTTCCATTTCCTGACGAAGGACGACCTGCAGCCGATCGGCTACGACAAGGTCCGCAAGGACACGGGCAGGCACGTCGATCCGGACAAGATCGTGCGCGGATTCGAGGTCGAGAAGGGCAGGTTCGTCGAGCTGACCGACGAGGATCTCGACCGCCTCGACATCGAGCTGACACGCTCGATCGACATCTGCGACTTCGTCGACCTGGACGAGATCGACCCGATCTACTTCCGCAAGGCGTACTACCTGCTGCCGCAGGAGGGGGCCGAGAAGCCCTATCGCCTCCTGCAGAAGGCGCTGGCCGAGACGGGCAAGGTCGGGATCGCCAAGGTCGTGATCCGCAAGAAGCAGCACCTCGCCGCGCTGCGCCCCTACGAGGACGTTCTCCTCCTGGAGACGATGTACTTCGCGGACGAGGTCCGAAAGCCCGAGTCGGTCGACGGCAAAGGGCGGCTCTCCACGGCGGAGCTGCAGATGGCGAAGTCGCTGGTCGAGAACCTGAGCGAGCCCTTCAAGGCCGAGAAGTACGACGACACGTATCGCAAGGAGCTGCTCCAGCTCCTGCGCGCGAAAGCGAAGACCGGTTCCGTTCCCGTCAAGGAGACGGACGAAGACGAGGGCGAGGTCGTCGACTTGATGCAGGCCCTGCGCGAGTCGGTCGAGCGGACGAAGCGCTCCAGCTCGAAGCGGAAGAAGAAGCCGGCGGCGCGCAGGAAGAAGACCGCGGCCTAGCGGTGGCCGCACCCAAGCTCCGCGCGTACAAGCGCAAGCGCGACCCGAAAGCCACGCCGGAGCCCTTCACCGGCAAGCGGAAGGGCAAGGCGCCGATCTTCGTCGTCCAGCGCCACGACGCGCGGCGACTCCACTACGACTTCCGTCTCGAGATCGACGGGGCGCTCGCCAGCTGGGCGGTGCCGAAGGGCGTGCCGCTCCAGGTCGGCACCCGCGCGCTCGCCGTGCACGTCGAGGATCATCCGCTCGACTACGCGACGTTCGAGGGCGAGATCCCGAAAGGGAACTACGGCGCCGGAACCGTCGAGATCTGGGACACCGGCACCTACGAGCTGGTCGAGCGCAAGCGCGACGGAGGCCTGACCGTCCGCCTGCACGGAAAGCGACTCGAAGGGATGTGGACGCTGGTCCCCGCGCACATGGACGGCAAGGAGCAGAACTGGCTCCTGATCCGCAAGCGCGACGATCCCTCCGACCCGAAGCCGGGGGGCAAGCGCGTGGACTACAAGCCGATGCTGGCGACCCTCTCCGGCGAGGTGCCGCGTGGCGAGGGATGGCTGCACGAGGTGAAGTGGGACGGCTACCGCGCGATCGTGCGCCTGGCCGGCGGCGAGGCGACGCTCACGAGCCGCAACGGCAACGACCTCACGGCGCGGTTCCCGACCGTGGCGAAAGGCGTGGAGCAGGCGGTCAAGACGCCCGATTGCGTGCTCGACGGCGAGATCTGCGCCCTGGACGAGACCGGGCGCGCGAGTTTCTCCGCGATGCAGCAGGGCAAGGCCGGAACGCCTCTCGTCCTCTACACGTTCGACGTGCTCGAGGTCGAAGGCGAGCCGCTGATCGATCTCCCGCTCACCGAGCGACGGAAACGGCTCGAGGCGCTGCTCGACAAGCGCAACCGCACCGTTCGCTTCTCCGAGACCTTCGACGACGGTGAGGCGCTGTACGCGGCCGCGGTTGAGCAGGGGATCGAAGGAATCGTCTCGAAGCGCGCCGAGTCGAGATACCTCCCCGGCAGGCGGAGCCGCGACTGGCTGAAGGTCAAGACGCATGGGCGCCAGGAGTTCGTGATCGCCGGCTACACGAAGGGCCAGGGCAGCCGGCAGTCGGGCTTCGGCTCGCTCGTCCTCGGCGTGTGGGAGGGCGACGAGCTGCGCTACGTCGGAAACGTCGGCACGGGCTTCAGCGCGTCCGAGGTCGAGCGGGTCTTGAAGAAGCTGAAGCCGCTGGCGCGCAAGGACCCGCCCTTCCGCGACGTGCCCAAGATGCCGAAGGTGCGAAAGGGAGACGTCGTGTGGGTGGAGCCGAAGCTCGTCGCCGAGGTCGAGTTCGTCGAGTGGACGCATGACGGCCGCCTGCGCGCGCCTTCGTACCAGGGCCTCCGGGAGGACAAGGCTCCGCTGGAGGTGCACCGCGAGGAGCCGCTCGAAGGCGACGCGCACAGTGGCTCCCGCAGGCTGAAGCTCACGAACCTCGACAAGCTCTTCTTTCCGCAGGAACGGATCGCGAAGGGCGACCTGATCGAGTACTACCGAGCGGTCGCCCCCGTGCTCGTCCCGCACCTGCGCGATCGGCCGTTCACGATGATCCGCTATCCCGACGGGATCGGCGGCAAGTACTTCTTCCAGAAGGACGCCCCCAAGCACCTGCCCGAGTGGATCCCGACCTTCCGCACGCAGGTCTCGACGCGCGAGGCTCCGCGGCGGAAGAAGTGGGTCAACTTCGCGCTCGTGAACGAGGAGGCCGCCCTGCTCTGGATGGTGAACGCCGGCTGCATCGACCTGAACGCGTGGTACTCCCGTGTCGACAAGCCGTCCCGGCCCGACTTCGTGCTCTTCGACCTCGACCCGTCGCCGGACGTCGGCTTTCGCGAGACCGTGCAGGTCGCGCTGCTCGTGAAGGAGGTCCTCGACGCGCTCGGGCTCGTCGGGTTTGCGAAGACGTCGAGCGCCGACGGGATGCACGTCCTCGTCCCGATCGAGCGTCGCTACACGTTCGAGGACACGCGCGAGTTCGCAGAGATCGTCGCGTCCGCGCTCGCCCGCACGCATCGCGGGCTCGTGACGAACGAATGGACGAAGTCGAAACGGCGGGGCGTCCTCGTCGACTCGAACCAGAACGGGGAGGGCAAGACGATCGCGTCGGTGTACTCGGTGCGCCCCCGGCCGGGTGCTCCGGTCTCGACGCCGCTGCTTTGGGAGGAAGTGACCGAGGATCTCGATCCGCGCGAGTTCACGATGGACGTGGTGCTCGACCGGGTGCGCGAGCACGGCGACCTCTTCGCAGGCGTGCTCAACACGAAGCAGCGCCTCGATCGAGCGCTCAAGGCCCTGCGCTGAACTGACTTAGTGGCTCAGAGCCACAAAGTCCAAAAGCTGCGTTCGACCCCGGGTCCGAGCCCGCTTTCCTCCACGTCGAGTGTGTCCAGACAGGCGCGTAAGTCGAACAATTCTGAGGTAGTGGCTCAGAGCCACAAACTTAGACTCGTCCGGCTAGGGCGCGCGCAGGAACGAGTAGAAGCGGCCGACCGGGTCGAAGCCGAGCTTTGCGTAGAGCTCTTGCGGCCAGTCGCCGGCGTCCGCGAGCAGGAAGACGAGGTCGTGTCCGGTCCCGCGCGCCTCGGCGAGCGCGCGCAGGACGACGGCGCGCGCCAGTCCCTTTCCGCGGTGCTTCGGAAGCGTCGCCACGTCCTCGATCTGAGCGGTGCGGCCGTCCGAGTAGAGCTCGCAATAGCTCGCCGGCTTGCCGTCCACACGCGCCGCGAACCAGCGGATCGAGGTCGCCTCCGCCTTGAGCTGCTTGCCGGCGATCAGCTGACGGACGGTCTCGGGGTCCTTGCTCCAGGAGTCGCCCTGGGCTGCGGCCAGCCTGGCGGGCCGGAGCGCCCGCTCGCTCACCTCGTCGACGCCGGAGAGATCCGGCGTGCGGTCTGGCGCGCGCCGATGCGCCATGACGAGGAGCGGCTGTACCTGCCATCCGATGCGTTCGAACCCGGGCGCGAGGCGTTCTCCGAGCGCCGCGTCGTCCACCGTGATCTTGCGGTGGAGCAGGCCGGCGCCGCCCTGCACCGCGTCCGCCTCTCGAGCCAGATCGGCCGCGCTCGCCCCGTCCGCCGACTCGATCCGCAGCGTGTTCCAGTCCCAGAGCCGCGGCAGCGAGCGGTTGAACAGCGCCGTCCCGTAGCGGAAGGGCACGCGCTCCGGTGCACGGCGATCCTCGAACGCGCGGACGAACGAGACGATCAGGTCGAGCTCAGGCGTCATCGAGCCCGTGTCTGCCGAGCATGCCCAGCTCCGCGATGTCCCGCCGGAACAACAGCGAGGTCGTCCAGTCCGTGACGACGCGGAGCTTCCGGGAGAGAAGCGGGAGCTGGTAGAGGTGGTACGTCCGCGTCACCCACCAGCCCGGAAAGCCGCGCAGCCGCACGCCGAGCACGTCGGCGATGCCCTTGTATCGGCCGAGCGTCGCGACCTGGCCGAGCATGCGATAGCGGTACGGCTTCGGCTCGCCGTGGAGGTTCTTCGCGAGCCGGCGTGCCTGCCGCAGGGCGTGCTGGCAGGTGGGCGGATCAGGCTGTCCGGGAGTCGCCTGGTTCGGCACGCGGGCACCGTCGCCGAGTGCCCAGACGTTCGGCAGCCCCTCGACCCGGAGGGTCTCGTCGACCACGACGCGGCCGCGGTCGTCGAGTGGAAGGCCGAAGCGGCCGAGCAGCGGGTGCGCCTTCACGCCCGCCGTCCAGACGACCGTGTGCGTGAGGACCTGCTCTCCGTCCGACAACGTCGCGGCGTGCGGCTCGACCCGGTCGAGCGTCGTTCCCGTGCGGATGTCGACGCCGCGCCTGGCGAGCTGAACGGCGGCGTAGTCCCCGAGCCCGGCCGGGATCTCGGGGAGGATCTTCGGTGCGGCGTCGACGAGCACCCAGTGCTGCGGCACGTCGCGGAGCCCCGGGTAGTAGCGCAGGGCGTCGCGCACCAGATCGGAGAGCTCGGCGAGCGCCTCGACCCCCGCGTAGCCCGCCCCGACGAACACGAAGGTCAACTCGCGGCGTCGGTGCGCGTCGTTCGGTGCAGCCGAGGCAGCCTCGAGCCGGCGCAGGATGTGGTTGCGGAGGTAGATCGCGTCCGCGAGCGACTTGAACCCGAGCGCATGCTCGGCGAGTCCGGGAATCGGGAG
>JAWVDL010000218.1:0-5408 GCA_033857355.1 Gaiellaceae bacterium
CACAGGTCGTCGCGATTGCAGTCCACGAACTCGACGCTCGCTCCCGCGCGCAGCGCGAGCAGCGGCGCGGCCATGAACGTGTTGGAGGGGCAGAGGATTGTCTCGCCGCGGACGCCGACGAACTCGAGCGCGGCCAGGGCGGCGCCGCTCCAGCTCGCGAAGGCCGCCGCCTCCAGCTCGTTCCACGCGCCCCAGGCGGACTCGAACCCCGCCACCAGCTCCCCCTCCGACCAGCGTTCGGAGTCGAGCACGCGATCCCACAGGTCGTGGAGCCGCGCGCGGTCGCGGTGGTCGAAACCGATCGCAAAGCGACCGAGGGAAGCGTGGGTCTTGGCTTCGGACAGAGTGCGGACGTTAATCACCCGCCGCGACGGACGCGACGATGAGTTTCTAATTCCGCAGATCTGAACGGTGCCTGAACGCTCTATTCAGCCGCGACGTCGCGGCGCAGGAAGACGAGGTACCCGGCGACGACCGGTACCGAGATGTAGAGCGCGCAGACCCACGCCGCGCGGATCACCGGCGTCCAATCCGCTGGCACGCGCAGGAAGCCGTGCCACGCCTCGAACTGGGTGCCGAGCAGGTACGGGCGGATGACCTCCGTCCCAGGGAGCACTCCGAGGAGCTGCATCAGGAGGGCGAACATGAGCGTGCCCACGACCGAGGCCGCGCTGTTTCTCGTGATCGTCGAGAGCAGGAGGCCGAACGCGGCGATCGCGACCAGCGCGAGCACGTACAGCGCGAGGCTTGCCGCCAGCAGCGCGAGGCCGTGGCCGGCCGAGACGGGTGCGCCAGAGAGCGACGTGAGCGGCTTGAACCCCCAGGCAACCGATCCTGCGATCGCGCCGACGATCCCCATCGCGAACACGACGACGAGCGTGTAGCTGAACGCCGCGAGCACCTTGCCTCCGAAGACCTGGCCCCGCTCGCGCGAACGCGTGAGGATCGTCTTCAGCGTGCCGTTGTGGCTCTCAGCGGCAACGATGTCTCCCGCGACGAGCGCGGTGATCAGCGGGAAGCCCCAGATCGACATGAAGAAGAGGACGACGAACGGGGTGGCGAGCCCGGTGTCGCGGATGTAGCGGCCGAGCGGCACGTCGTTCGGCCCGCCCTTTTGCAGCAGCAGAACGACCACGAAGATCAGCGGCACGACCATCGCCGAGCCGAGCCCCAAATACGTGCGCTTCTGGGCGAGCAGCTTCGCGACCTCCCAGCGGTAGACCTTTGCGACGGCGCTCACGACGCGACCGCCTCCTCGTCCACTGCTTCCCCGTCCCCTTCGGTCATGCCGAGGAAGAGCTCCTCGAGGCTCGCGGCCTCCGGAACGAGCGCGGTGACGCCGATCTTCGCCTGACCGAGCGCGATCGAGAGCGCGGCCACGGCATCCTCGTCGGCCTGGAACCGGAGTCCCGCTCCGTTCAGCTCGACGTTCTCGACGCCGGGCTGCGCAAGGCAGGCCATCCGCGCGCGCTCCTGGTCGTTCGAGCGCAGCACGTATCCCGTCGAGGCGGTTGCGAGCAGATCCTTGAGCCGGCCCTCGTAGACGATCCGGCCCTTGCGAATGATCGCGACCCGGTTGCAGAGCTCCTCGACCTCGCTGAGCAGGTGGCTCGAGAGCAGGACGGTGATGCCTTCGCCGGCGAGCCGGCGGACGAGCGCGCGCATGTCGCGCATTCCCGCCGGGTCGAGTCCGGTCGTCGGCTCGTCGAGCAAGAGGAGCTGGGGCTCGCGGAGGAGGGATGCCGCGATGCCGAGCCGCTGCCGCATCCCGTGCGAGTAGCCGCCGACCTTGTCCTTGGCGCGGTCGGTCAGCTCGACCAGCTCGAGGACGCTGTCGATCCGCCCGCGGGCGCCGGAATCGTCGTAGTCCGCGAGCAGCCGGAGATTCTTGCGCGCCGAGAGATACGGATAGAACCGCGGGCCCTCGACGAAGCCCGCGACGCCTTCGAGCGCGCGGGCTCCTTCGACCAGCGGGTCCCGTCCGAACAGCTCGGCAGATCCCTCCGTGGGACGGATCAGCCCCAGCAGCATGCGCAGCGAGGTCGTCTTCCCCGCGCCGTTCGGGCCGAGGTAGCCGAAGACGTCTCCACGCTCGACGGTGAGGTCGACGTGGTCGACCGCGACGATCTCGCCGTAGCGCTTGACGAGCCCGCGCGCGGCGACGGGCGGCGCGTCGCTCACTTCAGGTTCCGGGCAGCCGCCTCGGCCGCCGCGGGCGGAAGCGACCCGGCGAGCACGTACGAGACGCCGCCGCGTTCCCACTCGAGGATCGTCCCGAGCTGCGTGGCGAGCTCGTGTCCTGTCACGCCGTCGAGCGACACCGTGGGGAGGCCGGAGAGCATGCCGTTCTGCGGGCCGGTGCTGCCGGCAGCCGCCGCGTCCGGCTTGCGCTCGACGACGACGATCGCGCCGAGTCCCTCGCCGTACACCGCGAGCGCTGCGGGCGAATCGCCGTTGCCGACGAGCCGCACGTCCTTGCGCGGGAGGCCGACCAGCGTGTCGGGTGCGGTGACCGGGAATCCGGCCGCGGCCTGCACGGCGGCGAGTCCGGTCACGGCCGTGTCCTTGCCGGAGCCGGAGGTGTCCGCCGCGGGCGGGGTCAGGTCGACGGTCTTCGCGCCGGGCGGGGGAGAGACCTCGACGTCGCTTGCGGCGACAGGCCCGTAGCTGATCTCGGTCGCGACGAGCTCGACGACCGGCGTCGAGCTTCCCTGCGCGTAGATCGCGGCGCGCAGCGGAATCCCGCGGGCGGCATCCCACGCGAGCTCGACCGAGCCGAGCAGTCCGCCGTCGTGCTTCGGCGAGAGCCCGACCGTGTACGCGGGCTGGCCGCCGACGTTGTCGGGCTGCGCCGCGGTGATCGCCGCCTGCGCGCCGAGCTTGGCGAGCGCGTCGTTGATCTCGGTGATCGTCGGCGGAGCGCCGGAGTCAGTCGCCGTGCCGGTTGCGTCCGGCTTCCCCGCCGGGAGCTTGGCTTTGTAGACCGTGTTCGAGGATGCGTCGTAGACGCTGATCTCGTCCTGGTTCCAGACGATCTGGGCGTCTCCGGCGGACGACTGGAGCTCGAGCCGGCCGCGGCCGTCGTTCGTGACCCAGAGCCGGCCGGAGGCGCCGGACATCAGAGCCGAGCCGGCCTGGCCGGTGAGGGCGCCGGACGGGAAGAGCTTGTTCGTGAAGCGGATCCGCGCGGTGATGCCCGCGGGCGCGTCGGCCGTGGCCGCATCATGCAGCGCCTCGGCGAGCGGCTTGTCGGGAGGCGTCGGTCCTCCGCCGCCACCGGCGGCGACGGCGACGGCGACAGCGCCTCCGCCGAGTGCGGCAATGGCGACGGCGAGGAGCAGAAGACTTCGGGTGGAGAGGGTGCGGAGCAGCTTCATGTCGATCCTTTCGGTGGCTCTTCCTCTCTCGTTGTACCGGTGGACTCTGAGACATCTCTGAGAGCCGGGAGCTCGATCGTGAAGCGGGCGCCCTCCGCGTAGGCGCGGCCGCCGTGGCGCTCCGCGGTCGCGCGCACGATCGCCAGGCCGAGGCCCGATCCGTCGGCGTCGGGCCTGCCGCGCCAGAAGCGCGTGAAGGCCAGTCTCGTCTCGTCCAGCCGGAGACCCTCGCCTTCGTCGGTGACGCTGACGCGAGCGCGGCCGTCGGACTCCTCCACCGCGACGGCGATCCTGCCGCCGGCAGGGCCGTAGCGGCGCGCGTTCTGGACGAGGTTCGCGAGTGCTCGCTCGAGCGCGGCGCGGTCGCCGCGGACGGCGACCGGCTCGCCGGCCTCGACGTCCAGATCGTCGCCGTCGAGGCCGTGCGCCAGCCGGTCGAGCCGAACGTCCTCGGCCGGAGCGGTGGCGGCCTCCTCGCGGGAGAGGACGAGCAGGTCGTCGACGAGCCGGGCGAGCCGGTCTGCGTCCGCTTGCAGTTCGGCGACGAGCTCTGGGCTCGCGCCGTGGCGCGCGAGGTAGGCGACGTTGCCGCGCAGCGAGGTGAGGGGCGTGCGCAGCTCGTGGGAGGTGTCCGCCAGGAAGCGCCGTTCGCCCTCGCGCACCCGCTCGAGGCCCGCGAGCATGCGGTTCAGGGTCGATGCGAGCACGCCGACCTCGTCGTCGGTGGCGGGCTCCGGCAGGCGACGCCTCGAGTCGCCGGTGCGCTCGATCTCGGCCGCGGCTTCGGCAAGCCGCCCCAGCGGGCGCAGCGCGCGCCGCAGCAGCAGGAAGACCGCGAGCGCGGCCAGCACGGCCGCGGCCGCCGCCGAGCCGACGATGAAGAGGTGCAGGCTCCCGAGGGTCTGCTCGAGCTCCTGCGTCGGCGCCGCGACCAGCACTGCGCCTCCGGCGGCGGGGCCACCGAAGTCCGCGAGCGGAGCCGCGTAGACCCGCGTCGGCTGGTCGCCGCTCCGCACGTCGGCGTACCCCGACTTCCCAAGCTTGATGGCCGCCGTGACTATCCGTCCGCTGGGGAGGACGCGTCCGCCGAGCGACAGCGAGCGAGCGACGATTCGCCCGCGCCGGTCGTAGACGACGATCGAGAGCTGCGTGCCGCCGAGAGGCGAGTCGAGCGCGCCCGGGGTGGTCAGCAGCGCGGGCGCCGAGGCGTTGAGCTGGGCGACCTGCACGGCTCGATCGCGCAGGTTCCGGTCGAGGGAGCGATGGAGGTGTCGCGAGACGAGGACGTCCACGCCGACGCCGACCAGGACGAGCGCGAGGACGATCGCCGTCGCAGCGGCGACGACCGACCGCAGCTGCAGCGAGCTCCCTCTCACCGGCCGAGGACGAAGCCGGAGCCGCGGACGGTCTCGATCAGCGGCGGGTCGCCGAGCTTGCGGCGCAGGTACGAGACGTAGCGGTCGACGACGTTCGGGCTCGCCGCCGTGACGCCGCCCCACACGCGCTCGAGCGCGAGCTCGCGCGTGACCAGCTTCCGCGAGTTCCGCAGCAGGAGCTCGAGCAGCGCGGCTTCCCGCAGGCTCAAACCGAGCTCGCGACGGCCGCGCCGCGCCGAGCCCGAGCGGACGTCGAGGACGATGTCGGCGAACGCGAGCACCTCCTCGGGCTCCCGGCCGCGGCGCAGCAGGGCACGCAGCCGCGCGATCAGCTCCTCCGCGGCGAACGGCTTGACGAGGTAGTCGTCCGCGCCGGCGTCGAGACCCGCGACGCGCTCCTCGACCGCATCGCGCGCCGTGAGCAGCAGGATCGGGAGGGACAGTCCTTTCTCGCGCAGCCGCCGGCAGACGGCCAGCCCGTCCAGGCCCGGCATCGCCACGTCGAGGACGATCAGGTCCGGAACCGAGGCTTCGACCCGTGCGAGGGCCGCACCGCCGTCGGCAGCGGTCTCGACCGCGTAGCCCTCTGCGGCGAGCGTCCGGTCGAGCATCCGGCGGATCGGCGGGTCGTCGTCCACCACGAGGATCGTGGCGT
>JAWVDL010000219.1:0-6259 GCA_033857355.1 Gaiellaceae bacterium
CGCGATGCGACACATGGGCGCGACCTCGGTCGTGCGCTTCAGCAAGGCCGGCGTCTACCGCTTCACGACCAAGGCCGGCGAGGACTACAAGTTCGCCCGCGGAACGAAGACGATCGGCGAGGACAACATCCTGCGCCTGACGGTCACAGTTAGGTAGCCCGCTCGATGGCCACTGTCCAGTACGCCCCCTCGCGCGCCGCCGACTCGGCGCGCGAGGAGAGGGCCTCCTCCGCGTTGTTCGCACTCGCATGCATCGGGCTCGGCTTTCTCGTCGTCGCTCTCGCTTTCTTCGCCGCGCTGATGTGGTCGGATGCGAACGGCGCGAGGGACGCGGCCGATCGTGCGGCCGCCAAGGTCGGGGCCGGGTCGTCGGCGATGGCGATGCCGATGCCGACGGACACGTCAGCGTCCGGTCTGAAGAGCTTCGCAGGCGCCGCGCCGGCGAACGCGGACGCGCTCGCCGCCGCGCATCGCGCATTTCCAGCCCAGCTTCCTGCCGTCCCGGCCGGGGAGGTCGCCGACGTCAAGCTCGTGCTGAAGGACGTCGAGATCCAGGTCGCGCCGGGAATCAAGTACAGCGCGTGGGCCTGGGCAGGCGGCGCACCCGGGCCGGTCATCCACGTCCGGCAGGGGCAGCTCGTGAAGATCACGCTGTCGAACGACGGCGCGATCCCCCACTCCGTCGACTTCCACGCCGCCCGGATCGCTCCGGACAAGGCGTTCGGCGACGTGATGCCGGGCAAGTCCGTCACCTACAGCTTCCGCGCGAACGATCCCGGAATCTTCATGTACCACTGCGGGACGAAGCCCGTCCTCATGCACATCGCCAACGGGATGTACGGCGCGATCGTGGTTGAGCCGAAGCGAGGCGTCATGCCGCATGCGGATCGCAACTACGTCCTCGTCGCCAGCGAGTGGTACCTGTCGTCCGACGGTCTCTCGAAGCCGGCGCAGTTCAACATGGCGAAGGCTCACGCGCGCCAGCCCGACTGGATGACCTTCAACGGCTACGCCGGGCAGTACGTCAAGCATCCGCTGACGGCGAACCCCGGCGAGACCGTCCGCTTCTGGGTGCTGGACGCAGGCCCGTCGATCGACACCGACTTCCACATCGTCGGCACGATCCTCAACCGGGCGTGGGTCGATGCGGGCGTGACCGGCCCACCGCTCCGAAACGTGCAGACCGTCGGCATACCCGCGGGCGGCGGCGCAGTCTTCGACGTCAAGATCCAACAGCCCGGTCTCTACCCGTTCGTGTCGCACGCGTTCGCGGCCGTCGACCAGGGCCAGGTTGGGCTCCTGAACGTGGGCAACGTCAAGGGGACGATGAGCCATTAGCGTTCCGCATGCCCCCACGCGCCGAGTGGCCCTCGCGGTGATCCTCGCGCTCGTGTTGGCCGTTCCACTGATCGTCGCGAGCGAACTCGAGGCCGAACGGGCCGCGCCCTCGCGAGCGCAGGGCGCGACGCCTGCGCGGGCCTTCGCCGGCATCCCCCAGAACGGCAACGCCCTGGGCTCGCCGTCGGCGCCCGTCACGCTTGTCGAATACGGGGACCTCCAATGTCCGTACTGCGCGCAATGGGCGGTCCACACGCTTCCGGTGCTCGTCGCCCGATACGTTCGTGGAGGGCGGCTGCGGATCGAGTTCGACGGGCTTGCGTTCCTGGGGCCTGACTCGGTCACAGCGCTCCGGACCGCGGTCGCCGCCGGCCGGCAAAATCGCCTATGGGACGTCGTGGACGCTTTGTATCTGCGCCAGGGCGCCGAGAACAGCGGCTGGCTCACCCCCGCCGTCCTAGGCGACGTCGCCCGGGCCGCAGGGCTGGACCCGGCACGGCTCGCGCGAGCACGTGAGCAGACGTGGGTTACGCAGGAGCTCCTCCGCGCGGAAACGAGCGCTCGCAGAGCCGGCGTCCGCGGAACGCCCTCATTCGCCATTGGCCGGACGGGCCGCCCACCGAAGCGGGTGGAGCTGCGCTCGCTCGATACGGCCGGCATCCTCCCTGCGATCGACGCAGCGCTCGCCAAGTGACAACGGCTCGACTCCGGACGGCGTCGCCGGTGCTCGGGCTCTGCGGCATCCTCCTCGCTTCCTACCTGCTGTACGTCCGCGAGACCGGGGCCACACTCGCGTGCGTCTCGGGCGGGTGCGAGCGCGTTCAGAGCTCGCAGCACGCCGAGGTGCTCGGGGTACCGGTCGTGCTGCTCGGCCTGTTCGCGTATATCGGGATACTCGTCACGGGCGTGATCCGGCGGCCCCTGGCCAGCCTGGCCCAGTCCGTTCTCGCGCTGGCCGCGCTCGGATACGCCGCGTACCTGCTCTACGTACAGCTACTGGTCGTCGGCACGGTCTGCGACTGGTGCCTTGCCAACGATTTGCTGGTTGCCACCCTTGCAATCGTCTCGGCTGCCCGTTGGGCTACTGACTAGAGGGCGCGGCGTCGCTGCTACGGATCCACCGGGTCGTCCAGCAGCCCGTGCGCAAGCGCGTGCCGGACCAACTCGGCGCGAGTGCCGAGCCGCAGCTTCTGCATGATGTGCGCGCGATGCGTCTCCGCGGTCCGCACGGAGATGTAGAGCAGCTTCGCGATCTCCTGGTTCGTGTGGCCAAGAGCGAGCAGACGCAAGATCTCGCGCTCGCGGTCGGAGAGCGGGTCCGCCTCCGCCGCGGCACGCTCGGCGGCTTCGGCGGTGACCATGCGGGCCCCCAGGGTCGGGTGAACGTAGCTGCCGCCTCCGGCGATCTCACGGACGGCGTTCACGACCTCCTGGTCGGCAGCTTCCTTGAGCACGTAGCCGCTGGCCCCGGCCGCGAAGGCTTCCCGCACGTAGCTCGGCTCGTCCTGCATCGACAGGACGAGAACCTTCGCTTTCGGTGCCTCCTTGAGGAGCTTGGGCATGACTTCGATTCCACCCTCGCCCGGCATGACCAGGTCGAGCAGGATCACGTCCGGGGTCAGCTCGCGCACGCGGAAAACGGCATCCTGCGCGTTTCCGGCGTCGCCGACGACCTCAATGTCGTCGTGGCTGTCGAGCAGGAGCTTGAGGCCCGAGCGCACGACTGCGTGGTCGTCGACGACGACGACGCGGATCGCCATTACAGCGGCACCTCGACGACCAGCGTCGTTCCCGACTCGGGCGACGATTCCACGGTGAGCCGCCCGTCGTGGAGCGCCAGACGCTCGCGCATCCCGATCAGCCCCGCCGCATCCTCGCGGACGTCGTCGACCCGGAAGCCGTCGCCGTCGTCTTCGATCACCGCCGTGACCGTCCCGGCCCGACGGATGAGCACGACGCTTGCCTCGCGCGCGTGCGCGTGCTTGACGATGTTCGTGAGCGCCTCCTGCACGATTCGGTAGAGCGTCGTCTCCACCTCGGTCGGCAGCCGGTCGTTTCCAAGCTGAGCCTCGAGCTCGACGCCGATGCCCGTCGCCTCCGAAAAGGTCTCCACAAGCCGCTCGAGCGCAGGCACGAGCCCGAAGTCGTCCAGGGCCTTGGGCCGGAGCTGAACCGCGAGGCGCCGCACGTCCTGGAGCGTTTCCACGACGAGCTCGCGGAGCTGCGCCGCCGCCTCGCGGGACTGCTCGCCGGACTGCGCCTCCTCGACTGCCCGGAGGCCCAGCAGGATCGACGTGAGCGCCTGCCCGGTCTCGTCGTGCAGTTCACGCGCGAGCCGCCTCCGCTCCACCTCCTGTCCCGCGACGACGCGGCGCAACGAGTCTCGCGCGACCCGTCGCGTGAGGTCGACGGCAACCGAGGCGCGGGCCGCGAACTGCTCGGCAAGCCGCTGGTCGTTGCTGTCGAAACGCGCGTCGGCGCCGAGCTTGTCGTGCGCCAGGATGACGCCGATCGCAGAGCCGCGGACGACCAGCGGAACGAAGAGCCCCGTGCGGGGACCGAGCTGCCGCGTTGCGCCCTGGTCGACCTCCGGATCCTCGAGCATCGAGTCCACGCGCTCGCTCGTTGCGCGCGCGAGCACACGTCCCGCCTTGGATGCATCGGTGGCGAAGGTAACGCCCAGCAGCTCGTGCGCGGGCTCGCCTGCCGCGGCTTCGATCCGCAGTCCGTCGCCGACCGGGAGCGCGATCGCGACGATACGCGCGTCCAACAGCTCGCGGAGGCGCGTCGCGACGAGCTCGAGCACGCGCGCCAGGTCGAGCTCGCCGACGAGCGCGTTCCCGATCTCGTTCAGCGACTCGAGCTGGCGCGACCAGGCCGTCGCGGACTCGTAGAGCCTCGCGTTCTCCACCGCGACGGCGGCCTGCGATGCGAGGAGTGTCACGAGCTCCTCGTCTTCGGTCGTGAAATCCTCGCCGCCCTCCTTCTCCGTCAGATAGAGGTTCCCGTAGGCGACCCCGCGCAGGAGGATCGGTACGCCGAGGAAGGTGCTCATCGGTGGATGGTTCGGCGGGAATCCGACCGAACGAGGATCCTGGCTGAGCTCGTGGAGGCGAAGCGGTCTTGCGTCTGTGATGAGCACGCCCAGAATGCCGCGCCCGTGTGGCGGATTCCCGATCTCAGTCCGGGTCTTCTCGTCGAAGCCTGTCGTCACGAACCGCTCGAGGCCGGTTCCGGCGCGATCGATCACGCCGAGCGCGGCGTAGCGCGCACCGGTCAGCGTCGCAGCGGCCTCCACGATGCGCTCCAGGACACCGTCGAGCGACAGGTCGGAGCTGATCGCGACCCCCGTCTCCACCAAGGTACGAAGTCGGGCTGAGGCTCTCGTCGCGGTCATCTCGTCGGAATCGTAAGCTCCCCCGCGTGGCCACTGTCACCCGGGCGCGCACCGTGCGTGCGGCAGCGAGGCGACGGCTCGGCCGCCATCCGCGCTGGCTTGCATTGGGTGCAGTCGCCGGCCCGGGCGTTCTGGCGGGGCTCTCGGACGACGATCCGGCTGGGATCACGACGTACTCGATCCTCGGCGCCGACTTCGGCTACCGGCTGATCTGGGTCCTGGTTTTGTCGACTCTGGCGCTGATCGTGTTCCACGAACTGGGGGCGCGGATGGGCGTCGTCACGGGCTGCGGACTCGCGACGCTCATCCGACGCCGCTACGGCCGCGTCGCGGCGATCGGAGCCGCGATCCTTCTACTCGCCGCGAACATCGGGACGACCTGCGCCGAGTTCGCGGGCGTCGCGGTGGCGACAGAGCTTGCCGGGATCAGCCGCTATCTGAGCGTGCCGATCGCTGCCGTGCTCGTCTCCACCCTGGTCGTGCGCGGGAGCTTCAAGCTCGTTGAACATGTCTTGC
The DNA here is from genome assembly GCA_033857355.1 of Gaiellaceae bacterium. Taxonomy (GTDB): domain Bacteria; phylum Actinomycetota; class Thermoleophilia; order Gaiellales; family Gaiellaceae; genus UBA5186. The sequence goes on from JAWVDL010000219.1 coordinate 5,252, forward strand.
TCACGCTGAGCGCGATCTTCGTTGCCTACATCGCTTCCGGCGTGCTGGCGCATCCGGATTGGGGGGCCGCTGCGCGCGGTGCGGTCGTCCCGTCTCTGCCAGTCGATCGGCACGCTGTGCTGGTGGCGACCGCGACGGTCGGCACGACGCTCGCACCTTGGGGCCTCGCCTTCATCCAGTCATATGCGGTGGACAAGCGCCTGAGCATCGTGGATCTCGCGTTCGAGCGGATCGACGTCATCACTGGTGCCGTGATGACCGGGGTGATCGGATTCTTCATCGTGATCGCCTGCGCGGCGACGCTGAACAGGACCGGTACATCGATCACCGATGCGGCCGACGCGGCCGCGGCCCTAAGGCCATTGGCAGGGCAGCTTGCCTCGACGCTGTTCGGGCTGGGACTGCTCGGCGCGGCGCTCCTGGCCGCCGCGATCCTGCCGCTCTCGAGCGCCTACTCGGTCAGTGAGGCGTTCGGCCGCCCCTGTCAGATCGAGGCCCCCGTGCGCGACGAGCCCGTCTTCTACGGCGTCTACGCGCTCGTAGTCGTACTAGGCGCCGGCCTGGTGCTCATCCCTCGCGCTCCGCTCGTGCCGATCCTGTTCCTCACACAGGCGCTGAACGCGATCCTGCTCTTGCCGCTTCTCGCCTTCATCGCCCTGCTTACGCGGGATCGTTCCGTGATGGGCGAGCACGCGGTGGGTCGCTTCGGCACGCTGGTCACCGTCACGCTTGCGGTCTTGATCGCGGCCACAATCGTCTTGCTCGGCGCGCTCTCCCTGTTCTAGCCCGCATCGAGTCTGCGGAAAACCCGCGACCGGCCAGCGGGCCTCGGCGGATGGCGCCTGACGCGCTACCGCGGACACTTAGACAACGAAAAGAGAAGTCCACGGAAAGGGAGTCGCCATGTTCAACAAGAAATTCTTCGAGCTCGGCGGAATCGCCGCCAGCATCGTCCTCATCGCCTTCGGCATCGGGGCAATCGCACTCGGCCTCAACGGCCGCAGCACG
>JAWVDL010000220.1:0-2677 GCA_033857355.1 Gaiellaceae bacterium
CATATCGCATGCCTGCTATATAGCAAGCGTGCGATAATTCGTCAAGGCGACGCTCGCCGGCGCCGCCTCAGGACGCGTGGCTCTGCCACGTGTCCGTCTGCGCTCCCTCACCGGCACGCCAACCGGAGCAGGCCACTCAAGCGAGGAGCTTGCGCTGGCGCGCGAGTGCGGCGAGCAGGTCGTCCATGTCCTGCGCCGAGTTGTAGGCGTGCGCGGAGATCCTGAGGTTGCCGTCGCGCGAAGACGTGACGATCCCCTCTCGCTCGAGCGCGGCGACGAGAGTCTCGACCTCGGTCGACTTCACGCAGATCAACGCTCCGCGCCGCTTTGGCCGCCGCGGCGTGACCACGGTCGCGCGCAGCTCGTCGAGCACTTCGATCAGCCGCGAGTTCAGCCCCTGCACGTGCTCGCGCGTCTCGGCAACTCCGATCTCCTGCATCAGCTGGATCCCCGCGATGCCCGCGTAGATCGAGGGCACCGGCGGCGTTCCCGACTGGAAGCGGCTGGCCGTGGGCGCCGGCGAGTAGTCGGTGTGATCCATGGCGAAGATGTTCTCGTCGGCGAACCAGCCGGTCGCCGTCGGCCACACGCGCTCGACGAGCTCGCGCTTCGCGTACAGGAACGCGAGCCCGGCTGAGCCGAGCAAATACTTGAGGACCCCGGCGCCGAGGAAGTCCACGTCGAGCGCCTTCGCGTCGAGCGGCATCGAGCCGGCGCTCTGGTACGCGTCGAGGAGCACGAGCGCGCCTCGCTCGTGGGCGAGCTTGACGACCTTCTCCACGTCGACCATCGCGCCGTTCCGGTAGCAGACGTGCGTGATGGAAACGAGCAGCGTGTCCTCGTCGATCGCGCGCTCGAAGTGCTCGAACGGGATCGTGCCGTCGTCGGCTGCAGGGACGTGCACGACCCGGGCCCCACGCGCTTCCTGGGCATGCCAGATCTGGCCGACGGTGGGGAACTCCCAGTCGGTGAGGACGACCTTCGAGCGGCGGCCGAACCGAAGGCCGCTCGCCAGAGCGCTCACCCCGGCGGAGAGCGACGTGGTGACCGCGACCTCGTCGGGAGAGGCATTGACCAGGCCTGCGAAGGCGGCTCTGGCAGCCTCGGTGCGCTCGACCCAGTACTCCCAGGGCGCGCCCTTCTCGTCCCAGTCGCGGAGGTACGCCTCGTAGGAAGCGCGCACAGAGTCGGAGAGCGCGCCCTGCGAGCAGCTGTTGACGTACAGCTTCCGCTCGAAGATCGGGAAGCGGTGGCGGATCCGGTCCGGGAGCGGCCCGACCTGGCTCGGGCGCGGCGCTGCGCGCTGCTCGTCGTGCGCCGCGCCGTTCAGCGCATACGAGGGCAGGGACGTGCGCTCGGAGCCCGCTTCCGTAGCCATACGCACATTGTAGGGAGCTAGCTCAGAACCCAGGCGTTGTCGCGGATGATCCGCACGCGGTCGCCGTTCTTCGCGATTCCGGTCACCTCGACCTCCGGCCCGCCGATCATCGCGTCCTGGTGCACGCCCGAGAGGTTGAAGCCGAGGGCATCCTGCTCCGCCCCGTCCGCGGGAAGGTCCGGAACGGTGAACTCGTAGGCGTGACCCCAGGCGATGTGCGAGGTCGCGTTCTCGTCGATCAGGACGTCGCCGAACACGAGTCCCGTCTGGCCCACGGGCGACGCGCCGTCGACGAGCGCGACCTCGCCGAGTCGCGCCGCACCGGGGTCGCTCGCCATCTGCGCGCGCAGGGCGTCGGCATTTCGGTCGGCGTCGATCTCGACGGCGCGCCCACCGCTGAACCGCATCCGCACTCCCTCCACCATCGGGCCGCCGATGATCTGGAAGGGCTTCGTCCCTCTGACCGTCCCCTCCACGCGCCGGTAGTCCGGAGTCGTGAACACCTCCTCGGTGGGCATGTTCGCGACGGTCTCGATCCCCGCCTTGGTGACGATGCCGCCCGAGAGCCACTTCGCACCCTCGAGCAGCCCGACGGTGAGGTCGGTGCCGGGCCCAGCGAAATGCACCGCGTCGAGCGACCGCTGCTCCAGCTGGGCCGCGCGCTCGCGTAAACCGGCGATGTGGTCGGCCCAGGCCCGTTCCGGGTCGGGCTCGTCGACGCGCAGCATTGGGCCCATCACGTCCCACAGCCGCGCGACGTCGTCGCTTCCGAGCAGACGCTTCGCCAGGCCCGCGGTCGGAGCGGGGACGATCGTCCAGTTGACCTCGCCGCCGCCGGCCATCTCCCAGACGGACGGCGTCAACGGCATCTGGTCGGCACCGCCTCGCTCGGCGTCGACATCGTCGAAGAGATCCGGCTCCGGATCCCCCCAGACGGCGATGAACGCACCGTTGCGCTCGGTGCAGTCGGCAATGATTCGCTCCCACCAGTCCGGGATGAACGAGAGGGAGTCCGCCGCGGCATGCTGGAGCCGCGCGAGCTTCACGTGCGAGTCCCAGTAGACGACGCTGACGTACCGTGCCCCGGCCTCGTACGCGGCCGCCGTGACCGCGCGGGCCATCGCGGCGTGCTGGAGATCCATGACAAGCACGAATACGTCCTGGCCCTTCTGCACGTTCGCGCCGACGCGCACGGCCAGGCTCGCGAGCTTCTGGATCCGCTCCTCGACGCTAGCGGCCAAGGTACGCCTTCCGGAGCTCCTCGTTGCCGAGCAGCGCGTCGGCCGTGTCCGCGAGCAC
>JAWVDL010000221.1:0-4652 GCA_033857355.1 Gaiellaceae bacterium
TCTGCGGCGGCTCGGCCTACCCGCGAACGGTCGACGCGGAGCGCTTCAGGGAGATCGCGGACGAGGTCGGAGCCATGCTCCTCTGCGACATGGCCCACTTCTCGGGCCTGGTCGCCGCGGGCCTGCATTCGAACCCGGTCCCGCACTGCGACTTCGTCACCTCGACGACGCACAAGACGCTCGCCGGTCCGCGCGCAGGCTTCATCCTCTGCAGGGAGGAGCACGCGAAGGCGGTCGACCGCGCCGTGTTCCCGGGCATGCAGGGCGGCCCGCTCGAGCACACGATCGCCGCGAAGGCCACCTGCTTCAAGATCGCGATGACCGAGGCGTTCCGCGAGTATCAGCGCCAGATCCGCGTCAACGCCGACGCGCTCGCCGAGGCCCTGGTCGACGGCGGTCTCGACGTCCTCACCGGAGGGACCGACACGCATCTCATGCTGCTCGACCTGCGCGACTCCGAGTTCTCCGGGAAGGACGCCCAGGAGCGGCTGGAGAGCGTCAAGGTGACGACGAACCGCAACACGATCCCGTTCGACGAGCGCCCGCCGATGATCGCGTCGGGACTGCGCCTCGGAACCCCGGCCGGCACGATGCGCGGCTTCGACGAGGCCGACTTCCGCGAGGTCGCGGCGATCATCGTCGACGCACTCGAGGCCGACCTCGACGCCGACGCGCTCATCGGGCGCGTCGACGCGCTGTGTGCCAGGCGGCCGCTGTACCCGGGCTTCCGCGGCTACACGTCGTACGCATGAGCGCGACGGCGACCGGTCGCCTGATCGAGGTCGATCACCCGCTCGTCCAGCACAAGCTCTCGTACCTGCGCGACAAGGAGACGCCGACCGTCCACTTCCGCAAGCTCGTGAACGAGTTGACGCTGCTCCTGACCTACGAGGCAACCAAGGAGTTCCCGACCGAGTCGGTGGAGATCGAGACCCCGCTCGAGCGGATGACCGCGCAGCGGATCCCTGGGAAGAAGGTCGCCGTCTGTCCGGTCCTGCGGGCCGGGCTCGGAATGCTCGACGGCGTGCTCTCGCTGATCTCCGGCGCTCGTGTGGGCTTCATCGGCCTCTACCGCGACGAGGAGACGCTTCAGCCGGTCGAGTACTACGTCAAGCTGCCGGCCGACCTGGCGGAGCGCGACGCGATCGTCCTCGACCCGATGCTCGCGACCGGCAACTCGAGCGCGGCGGCCGTCTCCACCGTGAAGGCGCAGGGCGCGCGCTCCGTCATCCTCGTCTGTCTAGTCGCGGCTCCCGAGGGCATCGAGCATCTGCGAGCCGAGCACCCGGACGTCACGATCGTGACCGCAGCGGTCGATCGCGGGCTGAACGAGCGCGGCTTCATCGTCCCCGGGCTCGGCGACGCGGGCGATCGGCTGTACGGCACCAAGTGAGCCAGGCGCTCGACACGCTCGCCGACAACCTCCAGGTCGTCTGGGGCGCGATCGTCGCGCTCGTGGTCGTCGTCCTGCTCACGCCCGCAGTCGGCGGGATGGCGCGGATCCTCGGTGTCGTCGGGCGCGACGAGCCGGGCCGGCGGCCGAACGCCAGGGCCGTGCCGCGCCTCGGCGGAATCGCGCTCTTCCTCGGGATCTTCGTGCCGGCGCTCGCGTTCCTCGACCTAGGGCGCGAGACGCGCGGTCTGCTCCTCGGCGCCGCGGTCGCTACGACGGTGGGCGCGATCGACGACTTCCGCGGCCTGCGCTGGTGGGAGAAGCTCGCCGGACAGCTCGCCGCGGCGGCGATCCCCGCCGGCTTCGGGATCTGGGTGCACCGGTTCACGTTCCCGATCCTCGGGATCCACCAGCTGCCGGCCTGGGTGGGAATCTCGCTCACGATGGTGTGGATCGTCGCGATCATGAACATGGTCAACTTCCTCGACGGGCTGGACGGGCTCGCGGCCGGCGTCTGCGCGATCTCGGCCGGGACGTTCAGCGTGATCGCCCTCTCGCTCGGCAAGCCTCAGGCCGCGATCGCCACAGCGATCGTGCTGGGCGCGTGCGTCGGCTTCCTGCGGCACAACTTCTACCCGGCGCGGATCTTCATGGGCGACTCGGGGGCGCTCCTCCTCGGCTTCGTCCTCGCCACGATCTCCGTCCAGTTCCTGCTCAAGACGGCGGCGATCGCGTCGCTCTTCTTCCCGCTGCTCGTCTTGGCGATCCCGATCCTCGACACGTCGTTCGTGATCGCAAAGCGGATCAAGTACCGCCAGCCGGTCTTCGTCGGCGACCTCACGCACCTGCATCACCGCTTCCTGAACATCGGCTTCTCGGAGCGTCGCGCCGTCGCCTACATCTACTTCTGGTGCGGAACGCTTGCCCTCGCGGCGCTGTCGACGCGCTTCATCCGGCCGCACGCACACGGCTTCTGGCATCCGTGGCGCACGGTCGCGATCGGGGCGATCGGCATCCTCGCGCTCGCCGCCTCGATCTACATGGTCTATCTCCTGGAGATCGTGAAGCTGGCGAATCCGCGGATCCGCCGCCGTGAGGTCGCCGAGTCGGCGTCGGATCGCGTCGCTTGACCGAGCGCGCGCCGGTGCCCAGAATCAACGCGTTGTCTTCCGGCCCCGCACAGAGCCCGGCCGCGGGGGTCGTGCGGGTCCGTGTTGCGGCATTCGCGGTCGCCGGTCTGCTGGCCGCAGCCGCGGTCGGCTACGCCATTCACCGCGCCGGCGGCTCCTCCGACAACGGCAGCGACCTTCAGCCCGTCGTGGCCACTGTGATCCCGCTGCGACCGGTGGTCACGGGCGTGGCGGTCGGAGCCGGGTCCGTCTGGGCGAGCTCCGAGTCGGGCGGAGCGACGAATCCGACCGCGGCAGGCTTGCTCTGGCGGATCGATCCCGGCACGAACCGCGCGGCGAGCCCGATCCCGGTCAGCGGCGGCGGGCAGGGGATCGCGATCGCGGCCGGGTCGGTGTGGACGGTGTCTCCGCAGGGGACGCGACGCGTCGATCCGCGGAGCGGGAAGGTGGTCGGGCGGATCGACGCGGCCAGGGGGTCGGAGATCGAAGGCTTCGGCAACACGCTCTGGGTCGGACAGCAGCGGATCGATCCAGCGACGAACACGGTGGCCGCCGTGGGCCCGTTCGACGGCTTCGTGACCGCGATCGGTCCGGAGGGCACCTGGGCGCGGAGCGATGCGCTCGAGCGCCTCGACCCGCGGACCGGGCGCGTCCTCGCGACGTTGCGCCGCCAGGGCTTCACGCCGAACGCGATCGCCCTCGGCGGCGGGTCCGTCTGGGTCGCCTACGCCAGCCGGACCGAGTGGGAGACCACCGCCGTCGGGCGCATCGATCCCAAGACGAATCGCTTCGCAGGCGACCTCGTCGTCCTGCACGGCCGTGTCCCCTCGGCGCTGGCCTACGCCGGCGGCTCGCTCTGGCTGCTCGCGCACAACGAGGAGGAGCAGGGCGCGCGGCTCACGCAGATCGACCCCAAGAAGGGCGCGGTGATCGGGACGCCGCTGCATCTGACCGGCGGAACCCCGGGACTGCTCGTTGCGCAAGGCCGCACGCTCTGGGTCGGCGAGGATCTCGATCAGGGGACGGTCACGCGGGTCGACCTCCGCTGAACAAACTCCAGCGTTTACCGCGTGATCATGCGCTTTTAGCTGTTACAAGCGCCGCCTTACTCTGCTAAGCTCGCGCTGCATGGAGCCAGCGCCTCGCCCGAACTTTCAGCCGGCCGGCGCCGGAGGAGTGCTGATTGGCACCACAGGCGCCCTGATCGTCGTTGGCGGCCTGATCGGATGGGCCGCGGGGTCGGTCGGGATCGGCTGCCTGATCGGCGCCGTCATCGGGATTCCCGTGGGCGTCTTCGTGGTCTACCGGCGCTACCGGGGTGCGTTCTCGTGAGCGGCGGGCTCTTCGCGACGCCACGCCCGGTCCCCGGCCGGCTGCTGCCCGCGCTCGGCGGCGCGCTCGTCTGCGGGCTCGCTCTGCCGGTGTTCCTGCTCGGGGGTTGGAGCATCGCCGGCTGGGCGCTCGGCTCGACGCTCTGGGCCGGCATCCTGGCCCTCGATCTCCTGCTGGCGCGGGCCCGAGCCTCGGCCGGTAATCTCGCCGCCTCAGGCGTGCTGGCTTTCGGACTCTTCTTCAAGGCGATCGCGATTCTTGTCGTGCTCTTCGCAGCAGCGGCGAGGGATTCGCACGTCGCGCTCGCGGCGGTCCTCGTCTTCGCGCTGGCCTATACCTTCGATCGCGGCTTGCAGCTCGCGACCTACTTCGGGAGCCCGAGCTGAAGCGCGTGACGCTCGCACTCGCACTCGCGGTCGCCGCGCTCGCGCTGCCCGCGAACGCGTTCGCCCGGGGCACGTTCGACCCGGCCAAGGAGTTCGAGCAGCACGAGTGGGTTCCGATCCACCTCGGCCCGCTCAACCTCTCGATAACGAAGGCCGTCGTCTACCTGCTGCTCGGCGCGCTGCTGACGATCCTGCTCGGACTGCTGCTGATGCGGGGACGGACGCTCAACCGGCGCCAGACCGTCGGAGAGCTGATCTACGACATCGCCCAGACTCAGGTCGCCGAGCAAGGGCTCCCGTCGAAGGCGATCGGCCGGTGGTTCCCGTACGTCGCGACCCTGATGCTCTTCATCTGGGTCGTGAACATGCTCGGCTTCATCCCGTTGCCGATCACCGGCGAGACCTGGCATC
>JAWVDL010000222.1:0-2562 GCA_033857355.1 Gaiellaceae bacterium
GTGTCGACGACGATCATGTCGTAGGACTCGCGGGCCACCTCGAGCAGACGCCCGAGCTTGCCCTCGGTCACGAGCTCCGCATCTTCCGGCCGGAGCGGCGCGGGGAGGATGTCGAGCCCGGCCGGATGGCGCGCGATGTAGCCCGCGAGCTTCTCCGAGTCGAGCTCGCCGGGAGCCACGACGAGGTCGTAGATGGTCTTGTCCGGCTCGAGGCCGAGCATGATCGCGGCGTCGCCGAACTGGAGGTCGAGGTCGAGGAGGAGCGTGCGCTTCCCCTCGAACTTCGCGAGCGCCGAAGCCAGGTTCGTCGTGATCACCGTCTTGCCCGTCCCGCCCTTCGGCGAGAACACGGTCACGATGCGGCCCTTCTTGCCGATCGCAGCAGCCTGTGCACGGCGGCCGGAATGGGCGGCCTTGCGGACTGCGAAGACGACGTTCTCGGTCAGCTGCGGCAGGAGCAGGACGTCCGAGATGTCGGCGTCGAGCGCCTGGTCGAGCAGCTCGGAGGCCTCGCCTGCGGCGAGGATGATCAGCGGTGCCCGCGTGTGCTCGCGGATTCCGGCGATCTCGTCGAACGGCAGCGCGGCGGCGTTCGTCGCGTGCAGGACGACGTTCAGGTGCCCGCCGGCGAGGGCGCCCGCGGCGTCGCGGACCTCCTCGGCCGTTCCGACCAGCTCGAGGTCGGGGTGGGCGGCGAGCGCTTCGCAGAGCTGCGCGGAGCCCTCACAGGCGCCCGTGACGAAGATGCGGGTCGCCTCGGAACCGTTGTTCTCGTGGCTCATCGTTACCGCCTCCTTCCGAGAACGAGCTCGTCGATCTGGTTCGGGTGCAGTCCGTCACCGAGGACGGAGCCCACGGTCTCGACGCTCTCCGGGCTGTCCGCGGCGTCGATGACGGGACGGAGCTGCAGCGACCAGTCGCCGTTCTTCAGGACGAAGAACAGCTTCTGAGCCTGGCTGTCGGTGACCCGCAACAGGGCGGAGTAGCCCCCGCTCGGGCCGTTGAGCTGGCTCTTGGTCCCGGGCGACGTCGGGGCTTTCAGCACCTCGAGGTCGCGCAGGACGACGCGCGTTGCGACCAGCTCGTCCGAGTTCTGCGTCGAGTTCGTCGCGCGGAAGTTCACGAACTTGTACTTCACGCTCGCGACGAGGTCGACGTGGTCGTGGGCCTGGAGCGTGCCGGCGAGGAGCTGGTTGGGATCGCCCTCCACCTGGAACGCCCGCATGTTGCCCTTCAGCTCGGCGCGGACGCCGGCCTGCGAGACGGGATTGAACCGACGGCTGGAGACCTGCTCGCCGGCGTAGACCCATTGGGTCGAGAGCTTGCCCTCGATCTCCTTCGGGCTGGAGATTGCGCCCGGGACGACCGTCCCCTGCAGCACCTGCTGCGTGGTGAGGAAGTTCCCGGACAGGACGTCGGCCGCCGAGGTTCCCGGCGGGATGTCCTTCTTGGCGACGTACACCGAGACGTGATTCTCGGAATGCTTGACGCTGTTCTTGTAACTGGTGACATAAAAGCCGGTGAGCAGGGCGGCGACGATCGCGAGCACCACTGCAACGGCGATGTTCCTTGCTCGGTAGGTCATGAGGCGATGTCCTTTGCTGTGGTGTTGCGGTTTGCGTTAATCGACGAGCTGAACCGATCGCGCGCCGAAATTGGGGCTTCCGGATCCCGAGGAGCCCTGGATCCCTTGCCAGATCACACGCGTGAAGTAGCCATTTAGCGTGCCGTTGTTTCCGTTGCCGCTAAAGCCGGTCAGGTGGAACCCGACCCAGCCGATCACTTCGTACTGGAGGTTCGTTCCCTGACCCTGGATCGCGCGGTAAACCGGGAAGAGCAGTTCGGTTCCGATTCGCGCGTTCAACGCCGCCTTGACTTCGGAAGCGTTGAATTTTGCTCCGGAATCCGAGTTGTACCAATCGAGCGGCATGTAGGCGTTGAGCCCCGACATGATCCAGCTGGCCAGAGTCTGCTGGCCGGTTCCGCCACGCGAGCCGTCGATGTTCAAGATCCGAAAGGCGCCAGGCCCGACCTTCTGCAGGTCCAGAGTCGTCGGCTGGTCGAAGCAGGGGCAGCCGCTGCCAGACAGCATGGGGTGCTTCTCGTCGACCCCGATGGGCGCCACGTACTGCGCTTGCGACATCGTGCCGGCCCGCGCGGAAGCGTGAGCTCCGACGGTGGCGCCGTTCATCCCCAGCACGCTGCTGAAGAAGCCCGGGGCCTGCTTGGTCATGTTGACCTTGATCGTGTCGTTGGCGAGCTGCTGGCTGGAGAAGGCGATCCCGCCGGAAGAGAGGCCGCCGCCGTTCTTGCCGGCGTACTCGATCGCGAGGTTGGTCGCGTCCCCGGTCGAGTCGGGCAGCGCCTGGGCACCCGCGAGCGCCGCGGAGTCCGCGGTCTGCTGCAGGGCTCGATCCGCGCGGTACCACGAGCCAACGTCGAGGACCAGCGCTGCCATACCGAGCAGCACCGTCATGAAGACGAGAGTTAGAACCGTTGTTTGCCCGCGGTTGTCGCTGCGAATGTTCATTCCACGCGCTCCGTCGTCGAGGATTTGAGGTT
>JAWVDL010000223.1:0-2778 GCA_033857355.1 Gaiellaceae bacterium
CCTGGCCGATCGCGATGTTCTTGCGGACGCGACGGCGTGTGCGACCGCGGGTCGCCGGCTTTCGAGGCGGTGCCATCTACTTCGCCGCTTTCTTTCCGCGTCCGACGGTCTTCTTCGGGCCCTTGCGAGTGCGGCCGTTCGTCTTCGTGCGCTGTCCGTGGACCGGCAGCCCGCGGCGGTGGCGGATCCCGCGGTACGCGCCGATGTCGCCGAGGCGCTTGATCGCCTGCGAGCGCTCGCGGCGCAGGTCGCCTTCCACCTGGAGGTCCGAGTCGATGTAGTTGCGGAGCTTGGTGACCTCTTCGTCGGTCAGATCCTTGATCTTCGTATCGGGGTTGATGCCGAGTGACGTCGCGATCTTGTGCGCCGTCGACTGGCCGATTCCGAAGATGTACGTCAGCCCGATCTCGAGCCGCTTCTGGTTGGGGAGGTTGACCCCGGCGATTCGTGCCAAAGCGCTCCCCCTAGCCCTGGCGCTGCTTGTGGCGGGGATTCGTGCAGATGACCATGGTGCGCCCGTGCCGCTTGATCACGCGGCAACGCTCACACATGGGCTTGACTGATGCGCGTACTTTCATCGGTGCCTTCTTCGCGGAAAAACCGCGCTGTTCGGCGCGGTTGGAGTACAGAGAAACACGGCGTAGCATCGGCGTGCGCCGACGGAGTCAATGGTAGCAAACGCAGGCAGACCCTCACGCAGCCGCGGCAGCGACCCGTGGAAGCGTCAGGATACGCGGCCCGTCGGCTGTCACGGCCACCGTGTGCTCGAAATGGGCGGCCAGCGAGCCGTCCTCGGTCGAGATCGACCAGCCGTCGTCGTGGAGGTACACGTCGGGGCTTCCGGCGGTGATCATCGGCTCGATTGCGATCGTCATCCCCTCGTGCAGCGGGCGGCCACGGCCGGGCTCGCCGAAGTTGGGGATCTGGGGCTCCTCGTGGTAGGAGCGGCCGACGCCGTGGCCGACGAGCGAGCGGACGACCGAGAAGCCCGCGCCTTCGACGACCTGCTGGACGGCGTGGGAGATATCGCCGACGTGGTTGCCCTCACGCGCCTGCTCGATGCCGGCGTCGAGCGCGACACGGCAGACGTCCAGCAGTCGCTGCGCGTCGGGATCGATTCGGCCGACGCCGAAGGTCACGCAGCTGTCGGCGACGAGCCCGTCGAGCGTGACACCGAGGTCGACCGAGAGCAGGTCGCCCTCCTCGACCACGTAGCTGCCCGGGATGCCGTGCACGACCATCGCGTTCGGCGACGTGCAGAGCGACGCCGGGAAGCCCTTGTAGCCCTTCGAAGTCGGGACGCCGCCCCGCGCCGTGAGGTACTCCTCGGCGATCTTGTCGAGCTCGCCGGTCGTGATTCCGGGCCGGATGTGCTCGCCTACGTGCGCGATCGTCTCGGCGCTGAGCGCGCCGGCCCTCGCCATCCCTTCGATCTCGGCCGCGGACTTGCGGACGATCACCTGGCACCCACCTGTTCCAACGCTTCCTGGATCTCGTTGAACACCTCGTTCACGGTACCCGCGGCGTGCAACCCAACGACCTTCCCCTGGGCGCGGTAATGCTCGATCACGGGCATCGTCGCGTCGCGGAAGAGCTCGAGCCGCTTCGCGATCGCCTCCGGCGTGTCGTCGCTGCGGCCCTCCTCCTGGGCCCGGCCGAGCAGCCGCAGCACCGTGGTCGGCTCGTCGATCTGCAGGTCGAAGACGACGTCGAGCGGGCTGCCGATCTCGAGCAGCATGTCGTCGAGGGCGTCAGCCTGCTCCAGCGTGCGCGGGAAGCCGTCGAGGACGAAGCCCTGCTCGGCGTCCGGCTGCGAGAGCCGCTCGCGGATCAGCTCGATCATCAGGTCGTCCGGGACGAGCTCGCCGGCGTCGTAGATCGGCTTGATCCGGCGCCCGAGCTCCGTTCCGGCAGCCATGGCCGCGCGGAGCATGTCCCCGGTGGCGATGTGCGGGACGCCGTAGGTCGAGGAGATGCGCTGCGCCTGCGTTCCCTTGCCCGAGCCCTGCGGGCCCAGGAGCAAGATCCGCACGGCTATTTCAAGAATCCTTCGTAGTTGCGCATCATCATCTGCGACTCCATCTGGCGCATCGTGTCGAGCGCCACCCCGACGACGATGAGCACCGAGGTGCCTCCGAGCGCACGGGAGGTCGCCTGCGAGAAGCCGCCGTAGCGGATGAAGATGCTCGGGAGCACGGCGATCACGGCCAGGTACATCGCGCCGGGCAGCGTGAGGCGCGTCAGCACGCGGTCGAGGTACTGCGCGGTCGGGGGGCCGGGCCGGATGCCGGGGACGTAGCCGCCGTACTTCCGCAGGTTGTCCGCCTGGTCGACGGGGTTGAACTGGACCGCGGTGTAGAAGTACGTGAAGATGACGATCATCCCCGCTTCGAGCCCGAGGTAGAGCCAGTTTCCGGGCTGGAAATGGGAGTTCACGAACGACTGCGTGGACGGGAAGAACTGCGCGATCGTCGGCGGAAACGCCATCACGGCGGCCGCGAAGATGACCGGGATGACGCCGGCCATGTTCACGCGTAACGGCATGTAGGTCGAGCCGCCGGCCGTTTGTCGCCGGCCCACCATCCGTTTCGCGTACTGGATCGGAATCCGCCGCTGCCCCTCCTGGATGAAGACGACGGCGACGATCACGCCGAGCGCGATCAGCGGGAAGAAGAGCTTCTCCATCGGGCCGCCGTCGAGCCACGCGCGCACGCCCGCGGGGGCGGTCGCGAGGATCGAGGCGAAGATCAGCAGCGAGATGCCGTTGCCAACGCCGCG
>JAWVDL010000224.1:0-2690 GCA_033857355.1 Gaiellaceae bacterium
GTCGGAGCGAGCTTCGCCTGCACGTTCTCGAGCGCGGTCAGGGTCGGGATCAGGTTGAACTGCTGGAAGACGAAGCCGAACGAGCGCAGCCGCAACTCGTCCATCGCGCCGTCGGGCAACGTGGCGAGGTCGCGGTCCTCGAACCGGACATGCCCCGAAGAGGGTCTGTCGAGCGCTCCGAGCAGCTGGAGCAGCGTCGTCTTGCCGGATCCGCTCGGGCCTTCGAGCGCGACGAACTCGCCCTGCTCGATCGTCAGGTCGACGTCCGCGACCGCGTTGATCACCACCGATCCGCGGACGAACGCCTTCCCGACGCCTTCGAGCTCGTACTGGCTCATTCGAGCGTCCTGAGGGCGTCTGCCGGCCGGAGACGCGAGGCGCGGAGCGCAGCCGCGGTGCCGGCTAGCAGGCCGCCGCAGAGGGAGAGTGCGAAGCCGATCAGAAGGATCGTGACGCTCACCGGGGCCGCGAGCGAGACGCCTTGCGACGTGGTCTGCGCGATCTGCTGGACGCCGAAGATGCTGCCGCCGCCCGTCGTGGAGCTCGCCGTCAACGTCGGGCCGAGCGCACCGATCGCACCGGCCGCGAGCAGTCCGAGCACGACGCCGAGAATTCCGCCGAGGACGCCCTGGGCGAGCGATTCCGCCGCGACCTGCCGCACGACGTTCCGCTGCGACCAGCCGAGCGCCTTGAGCGTGCCGAGCTCGCGCACGCGCTTCCCGATCGACGTCAGCGCGAGGAGCGCCGCAAGCAGGAACGCTGCCGCAGCGGCGACGATCGACAGCAGGAGGCCCAGGTTGCGCGAGAGATTCGCAGCGTCGACCAGGGATCCGCTGATCTTGTCCGCGACCTGCTTCGAGCTCGCGACCTGCGCCTGCGAGTACTGCTTCTCGATCAGCTTCTGGGTCGCGGCGACGGAGGAGCTGTCCTTGGCGCGGACGAGCACGACGTTCACCAGACCCTTGAGGCCGGCCAGCTTCTGGAGCTGCGCGAGTGGCACGTAGACGTCGGCGCTCTGGCCCCCGAGCGGCGGGCTCACGAGTCCGACGACGGTGAACTTCGTCCCGTTGAGGTCGAGCTTCGAGCCGATCCTGAGCTTCTGCCGCGCCGCATAGGTCGCGGACACGAGCGCCTCGTGCGTCCCGCGCAGGAAGCGGCCTTTCGTCACCTGTGACGCGGTGACGAGGCCCATCGTCGAGCCGTTCGTCTGGACGCCGCCGATCGTGTACGAGCGGCTGGTGATGTCGGTCTGCGGCGGGTTCAGGACCTGCTGCAGCGTCTCGCGAGGAGTCGTGATCGTCGCGCGGAAGCGCCGCAGTCGCGCGGGGAGACACTTCGCGAACGCCCCGCGCGCGCCGGGACCGAAGCCGCCGCCGCCCGGCCCGCCCAGGCCGGGTTGTCGCTGCTGACCGCCGCCGCCTTGCGGGGCCCCGTTGCCGCCGCCGCCGCTTTGTCCGCGGAGCTTGGTCAGGCAGGCGTCGATCTTCGTCATCTCGGCTGCGGTCGGCGGCGTGATGCGGCGGTTGACGTTGATGCGATTGCCGCCGGTCTTGATGCGCGCAACGATCTTCGGCACCTTGCCTTCCTGGTGCACGGCCTGAAGCGTCAGCCCGGCAGATACGGCCGCGACCCCGTCGAGCGAAGCGATCTGCTTCGCCTGGCTCTGCGCGAAGGTGAGCTGCGTGCCGGGGAGGAAGAAGTCGTGGACGAACTGCGTCCCCGGCTTGCCCAGCTTCGACAGGTCGGTGACGACGGACGAGTTGGCCTCGACGAGATCGCCGCCGCCACCCGGCCCGCCCGGTCCGCCGCCACCCTGGCTCTGCTGCGCGACGCGGGTGACGGTCAGGTCGGTCCCGATCCCGGCGAGCGGGTCGAGCGTCGTCTTCTGCGCGTGGTCGAGGCCGTTCGACAGACTCGAGATCGTGATCACGAGACCTACGCCGAGCGCCAGCCCGAGCAGGGTCAGGATCGTGCGACCCTTCCGTCTGACCAGCTCGGCGCGCAGGTAACGGGCGTAGAACATCTGCGCTCATCCAAACAGCGGCGTGTAAGACACGGCTAAGAGTTGGACGCTCTTTAGAAAGCTCTTAAGGCAGGCGCGGCGACCAGAGCACCGACAAGGCGCCGGCCGCGAGGAGCGCGGCGGCCGCAGCGGCGAGGAACAGATTCGTGACCTCCCGCTCGCCCGGTGTGCGGCCGAGGCGTGAGCCGAGCTTCTGGTATGCGGATCCGAGCGCCTTCGCGTCTCGCGCGGGGAAGAACTGCCCTCCGGTCGTCTGCGCGATTGCTCGAAGCGTCGCCGGATCGGGCGGAACCGGGATCCGGTCGGGGCCGCCGCCGAAGAAGCCGCCGCCGCCGCCCGCCTGGGACCTGTCGAGCGTCCCGTTCGGCGTGCCGAGCGCGACCGTGAAGACCGGGATCTTGGCGTCCTTCGCACGCTGGGCCCCCTCGAGCGGGAGCAGGTCGCCGCGCGTCTGATGCCCGTCCGAGAGGAAGAGAATCGAGACCAGCCCGTTTGTGGAAGCGGCCGCGAACGACGTCGAGGACGCGAACGATCGGGTTCCTGTCTGCCCGGCCGGCGGGCGGTAGACGATCACCCCGGGCGGGGCGGATGTGGGATTCCCGACCGCTTGCTGGCCGACGTCCGCCGCCAGCGCAAGGGCATCGCCGATCGCCGTCCCACGCGATGC
>JAWVDL010000225.1:0-2552 GCA_033857355.1 Gaiellaceae bacterium
GAGCTGTTCTCACGATGAGCACGCTCGTCGTCGACCAGGCGCAGGTGGAGGAGCTCCTGACGATGCCCGAGTGCATCGAGCTGATGGAGGAGACGCTGGTCGCGCTCGCGCGGGAGGAGCTCTACCAACCGCTGCGGAGCGTCGTTCGGCCGCCGGCCGCCGAGGGGTTCATGGGCTTGATGCCCGCGCACCGTGGCGGCGAGGCGGCGGCCTTCGGGCTCAAGGTCGTCTGCATCTTCCCCGGCAACCCTGCGCGCGGGCTCGACGCCCACCAGGGCGCGGTCATCCTGTTCGACGGCGAGACCGGCGAGGTCCGCGCGATCGTGAACGCGTCGGCGATCACCGCGATCCGAACGGCCGCCGTCTCGGCGGTCGCCACCCGTGCACTCGCGCGCGAGGGCGCCCGCACTCTCGCGATCCTCGGCGCCGGCGTGCAGGCGAAGTCACATTTGGAGGCTCATCGGGCGCTGCACGACTGGGAGCGAACCGTCGTCTGGAGCCGCACCCGCGAGCACGCCGAGCAGCTCGGTGTCGAGGTCGCGGACACCGCGGAGGACGCGCTGCGCGACGCCGACGTCGTCTGCACGACGACGACCTCACGCGAGCCGATCCTGCGCCGCGAGTGGCTGAAGGACGGCGCGCACGTGAACGCCGTCGGCTCCAGCATCCCGACGACCCGCGAGCTCGACACGGCGACCATGGCCGCCGCCGCCCTCTTCGTCGACCGGCGCGAGTCGACGCTCAACGAGGCGGGCGACTACCTCTTCCCCGCGGCGGAAGGCGCGATCGGGCCCGAGCAGATCCGCGCGGAGCTCGGGGACGTGCTGGCCGGAAGCGCCGAGGGCAGGCGCTCGCCTGACGAGCTGACCGTGTTCAAGTCGCTCGGGCTCGCCGTGGAAGATCTGGCGTGCGCCCAGTTCCTCCTGCGACGCGCTCGCGAGCTCGGCCGGGGCACCGAGGTCGAGTTCTGATCCCGCTCGAGGACATCCTGCTGGCGCAGGCGACGATCGCGTCGGCGGCGCTGCGCACGCCGCTCCTGCGGCTCGACGCGCCCGAGTCGCCGGCCGAGATCTACCTCAAGCTCGAGAACCTGCAGCCGATCGGCTCGTTCAAGATCCGCGGCGCGGCGAATGCGATCAGGCAGGCACGGCCGGAGGAGCTGCGGTCGGGCGTGGTGACCGCCAGCGCGGGAAACATGGCTCAGGGAGTCGCCTGGGCGGCGCGCGAGGCGGGCGTGCCGGCCACGATCGTCGTCCCCGACCACGCCCCGGCGACGAAGCTGGCAGCGATCGAACGCCTCGGCGGCCGGGTGATCAAGGTGCCGTTCGAGGAGTGGTGGCAGACGATCGAGCAGGGCCGCTTCGCGGGCGCCGAAGGCCTCTTCGTCCATCCCGTGCAGAACGAGCGCGTGATGGCCGGCAACGGCACGATCGGGCTCGAGCTCGTGGACGACCTCGAGGAGTTCGACACGGTGCTGATCCCCTGGGGCGGCGGAGGGCTGACGGTCGGGATCGCAAGCGCCGTCAAGGCGCTCAGGCCCGACGTGAAGATCGTGCCCGTCGAGCCCGAGACCGGGGCGCCGCTGGCTGCCTCGCTCGCCGCCGGATCGCCGCAGGGGGTCGACTACCTCCCGTCCTTCGTCGACGGGTCGGGAAGCCGCGCCATCCTTCCGCGGATGTGGGAGGCGGCGCAGGGGCTCCTCGACGGCTCGGAGGTCGCGACGCTCGAGGAGACGGCGCGCGCGCTGCGGTTGCTCGCGGAGCGCGCGCGCGTCGTGGCGGAGGGCGCGGGCGCGCTCGCGGCCGCGGTCGCGCTGTCGGGCCGGGCGGGCGAAGGCCGGATCGTCTGCATCGTGTCGGGCGGGAACATCGACGCCGACAAGCTGGCGACGATCCTCCGCGGCGACCTGCCCTAGGCCAGTAGTTCGGCCAGCCCGAGGTCGCGCGGCTTGCGTCCGTCGTCCGTCGCCGCTTCGGGATCCGCGCCGCGGGCGAGCAGCATCCGCGCCAGCTCTTCGTCCCCGTTCTGAGCCGCCGCGTGCAGCGGCGTGAATCCTCCCTGCTGGCGAGCATTGGCGTCGGAGCCCGCCTCGAGCAGAATCCGCGCCGACTCGCGCTCGCCGCTCGCGCACGCGCTGTGCAATGGCGTGACGTTCCCGAACGTCGACGCCACGGCCTCGAGCTCGGCACCTCGCTCCACCAGTAGCCGCGTTGCCTCCGGCTGCCGGAAGAATGCGGCGAAATGGAGCGCGGTCCCGTCGTCGACCGAGCGGGCCCGAGCGAGCTCCGGGTCCGCATCGAGGAGCTCGCGTAACCGCTCGATTCTCCCGAGGGCCGCCGCCTCGAAGACGTCGAGATCCGGGCCCACGGAGAGCAGCCGCTCAACTTGCTCCGCGTCATCGCGGTAGACCGCAAGCATCAGCGGCGAGGGATCGGTCACGCCTAGAAGATAAGGCTTCGGTACGAGATCGTGCGCTGCATCCCGATCGCCTCGTAGACGCGGATTGCCGGCGCATTCTCGGGCCTGACGAACAGGCAGACCGTAGGCACGCT
>JAWVDL010000226.1:0-4336 GCA_033857355.1 Gaiellaceae bacterium
CGGCCCTCTTCGAGCGCGCCCTCCGAGAACCTGACGTCCTGCGACGAGGCCATCTTCATCAGGCCGTAGCGGGTCGCGTCGGCGCCGTAGGCGTCCATCGCAGCGAGCGGATTCATTCCGGTGCCGAGGCTCTTCGACATCCTGCCGCCGGCTGGCGCGTGGACGAGCGAGTGGATGACGACGTCGTGGAACGGGAGGTCGCCCATCATCTCCAGACCGGAGAAAATCATCCGGTTCTCCCAGAGCCGGATGATGTCCCGTGCGGTCGTGTTCATGTCGCCCGGGTAGAAGGTGCGGAGATCCTCGGTGTCGTCGGGCCAGCCCAGCGTCGCGAACGGCCAGAGCGCCGACGAGAACCACGTGTCGAGCACGTCCGTCGACCGGGTCAGCTCGCCGGAGCCGCACTCCGCACACGCCTCTGGCTCGGTCTCCTCCACGGTCTCGTGCCCCTCGGGGCACTCCCAGACCGGCAGCTGATGGCCCCACCAGATCTGACGGGAGATGTTCCAGTCGGGCGCGTCCTCGAGCGACGAGATCGCGAACCGGTGCTGTGACTCCGGGTGATAGCGGACGCGGCCCGATCGCAGCGCTTCGAGCGCGGGCTGTTTCAGCTCCTCCATCGCGCACCACCACTGCAGCGAGATGAGGGGCTCGATCCTGCTCTTGCAGCGGTCGCAGAGAGCCACCGTGTGCCGGTACGACTCGCGCTTCTCGAGCTGGTCGTGCTGCTTCAGCCAGTCGATGACCCGCGCCTCCGCCTCCTCCTGGGTCAGCCCGGCGAGGTCGCCCGCGTTCTCGTTCATCCGTCCGTCCTGCCCGATCACGGTGAGCTCCGGAAGCCCGTGATCGCGGCCGAGCTCGTAGTCGAGCGGGTCGTGGCCCGGCGTCACTTTCAGCGCTCCGGTGCCGAAGTCCCGCTCGACGCGCTCGTCTGCGATCACCGGCACGCGGCGCTCGACCACCGGCACGATCACCTCGCGGCCGACGAGGTCACGGTACCGATCGTCCTCGGGATGCACGGCGACCGCGACGTCGCCGAGGATCGTCGGCGGACGGACGGTTGCGATCGTGATGTGCCCCTCCCCGTCGGCGAGCGGATAGCGCACGTAGGTGAGCGCGTCGTCGACCTCGTCGTGCTGCAGCTCGAGATCGGAGAGCGAGGTCTGGTGGAACGGACACCAGTTGATGATCCGGTTCGCCCGATAGATCCAGCCCTTCCGGTGGAGATGGACGAAGAAGCGCATGACCGCGCGGATGTAGCCGTCGTCCATCGTGAAGCGCTCGCGGCGGTAATCGAGCGAGGCGCCGATCCGCCGGAACTGGAACATGATCTTGCCGCCGTACTCGCGGAGCCATTCCCAGACGAGCTCGACGAAAGCCTCCCGCCCGAGCTCCTGGCGGGTCTTGCCCTGGGCGGCGAGGTGCTTCTCGACCGCGTTCTGGGTTGCGATGCCCGCATGGTCGTATCCGGGCTGGAAGAGGACGTTGTAGCCCTGCATGCGCTTCGTGCGGACGATCGTGTCGGCCAGCGAGAGCTGCAATGCGTGTCCCATGTGCAGGTCGCCGGTCACGTTCGGCGGAGGGTGCGCGATCGTGAAGCTCTCGCGGCTCGGGTCGGCGTCGGCGTTGTAGTGGCCTTCCTCTTCCCAGGTGCGCTGCCAGCGCTCTTCTACGCCTGCGGGCTCGTACAACGGCTGCATCGCGGCATCGTAATCCGACGGCTGCCGGGCGCTCGCTAACGGCCGACGGCGTACCCCTGCATGCCGCGGGGATTCGCCGCCGCTTTCAGCAGCCCCCGCTCGCGTCCCGCGGCGCTGACGCGTCCGAGCGACCAGTCGTCGGTCACCTCGACGGCGTGGCCGCGCTCGCGCAGCTCGGCGATGACCGCGTCGTCGTACCGGGCTTCGATCGACAGCGAGCGCGGCAGCATCTGCCGTGGATAGAACGAGTTCGGGAAATGGTCGGTGTGGAAGCTCGCCGTGTCGATGGCCGCCTGGAGGTCGAGGTCGAAGACCGTGTGCGCGAGGAAGAACACGAGCGCCCATTGATCCTGGCAGTCGCCTCCGGGGGTGCCGAACGCGAGGTAAGGCTCGCCGCCGCGGAGAGCGAGCGACGGCGACAGCGTCGTCCGCGGGCGCTTGCGCGGCTCGAGCGACGACGGCAGGCCCGGCTCGAGCCAGAACATCTGCGCCCGCGTGCCGAGCGGCCAGCCGAGCTCCGGGATGACCGGCGAGCTCTGCAGCCAGCCCCCGCTCGGAGTCGCAGAGAACACGTTGCCGAAGCGGTCCGCGATGTCGAGGTGCACCGTGTCTCCCCGGGTCGGCTCGCCCGTGCCCGGAGTGGCGAGCGCCGCAGGCATGCGCAACGGCAGGTGCCCGCCCGCGCCCGGGCGCAGCCCGTCGGCCGCCGCGTCGCGCACGAGGCTCCTGCGGTCGTTGTTGTACTCCCGGGAGAGGAGCCGGTCGAGGGGCACGTCGACGAATTCCGGGTCGCCGTAGAACGCCTCCCGGTCGGCAAAGGCCAGCTTCGCGCACTCGACGACGGTATGGACGAACTCGGCGCTGCCGAGCCCAAAGGCTGGGAGGTCGAAGCCCTCGAGGAGCGCCAGCTGCTGGAGGAAGACAGGGCCCTGACCCCAGGCACCCGTCTTGCAAACCGTGAGGCCTTCGTAGTCGTAGGTCGCCGGCCGCTCGAGCGTCGCGCGCCAACCGGCGAGATCGTCTCCGGTGACCAGCCCACCCTCGGCCACCGAGAAGCGGTCTATCGCCTCAGCCACGAAGCCGCGGTAGAAGACGTCGCGGGCTCGCTCGATCTCGTCCTCGCGGTCAGTCGACCGCGCCTCCTCCAGGATGCGGCGATAGGTTGCCGCGAGTCTCGCGTTGGGGAATATCGCCCCCGCCTCAGGCGGCGGCAGGTACAGCTCCGCCGACGCGGGCCACTCGCGCAGCAGCTCCTCGGCTTCGCGAATCGCCGACGGGATGCCCGATATCACCGGATAGCCCTCCTCCGCGTACCCGATCGCCGCCTCGAGCACTTCGGCGAGCCTGAGCGTGCCGAACTCCCGGAGCAGGAGCATCCAGCCGTCGAACGCTCCCGGGACGCACGCGGCCAGGAGGCCGGCGCCTGGCACCAGGTCATGTCCGAGCGAGCGGTAGCGCTCGATCGTCGCGGCCGCGGGGGCGACCCCCTGCGCGCAGAGGACGAGGGACTCGCCTCGGTCGGCGCTCCAGAAGACCGCCGGCAGGTCGCCACCGGGTCCGTTCAGGTGCGGCTCGACGACCTGGAGGGTCAGGCCCGTGGCCACGGCCGCGTCGAACGCGTTCCCGCCGCGCTCGAGCATCGCCATTCCGGCAGCGGAGGCCAGCCAGTGCGTCGAGGCCACCATCCCGAGGGTTCCACGCAGCTCGGGCCGCGTCGTGAAGCTCACTTCGTCACAGAATCGGCACAGTCATTGGGCCGGGGCCGGTGTACACATGCACATGTGATTGTGAACACAGGGGCAGCTTGAGCAGGAGGACCCATCTGATGCTGTCCGATCGGCAGCACGAGTTCCTGTGCGACGAGTCGATCCGGTCGGGCCTCTCGATGGCCGAGCTCGTGCGCCGAGCGATCGACAGCGTGTATCGCCCGGCGGTCAGGCCGCGGGCCCAAGGGTTCGAGCCGAGCGTCGGCGTGTGGCGCGATCCCGACCCTGGGTTGATCGGTCGCAGAGTGCGAGCCGTGCGCCCCGGACCGGCAGGCCGCACGCGCGAGCGCTGAAGGCCTAGGCCGACTCTTCGACGGGAAGCTCGTCGGCGTCGTCGACGTCCGCTCCGGCACTCGTCACGAGCGTCGGGCGGATGTGCTGCGAGATCGTTTCCTTGGTGATCACGCACTTCGACACGTCACGCCGGGACGGCAGCTCGAACATGACGTCGAGCAAGGCGTTCTCGATGATCGAGCGCAGGCCGCGCGCACCCGTCTCGCGCTCGAGCGCTGCGTCCGCGATCTCCCACATCGCGTCCTCGGTGAACACGAGCTCGATGTGGTCGTAGCCGAAGAAGCGCTGGTATTGCTTGACGAGCGCATTCTTGGGCTCCGTGAGGATCTGGACGAGGTCCTCCTTCTGCAGCTGGTGCACGGCGGAGATGACCGGGAGCCGGCCGATGAACTCCGGGATCAGGCCGAAGTTGAGGAGATCCTCGGGCATCACGTCCGTCAGCAGCTCCGACGACTCGATCGAATGCTTCGAGCGGATGTCCGCGCCGAACCCGATCGCGTTCTTGCCGATCCGCTTGGAGATGATCTTGTCGAGCCCGGCGAACGCCCCGCCGCAGATGAAGAGGATGTTCGTCGT
>JAWVDL010000227.1:0-3926 GCA_033857355.1 Gaiellaceae bacterium
GCTCCGGCGCCCGCTCCTCCTACGCCGACCTGAGCCAGTCTCGTAGGTCGGTGTGCCGGGTCAGGTGGACGCCGTCGGCCAGCTCTCCCCGCAGCTCTCCGACAGTTCCGTACCGTTCGGCCAGCACATCGTGGTCGTGAATCGTCTCGAGGTTGACCTGGCGGGAGAACAAGAAGTCGCCGTCCTCGAGCTGCGGGTACGACTCGAGCGTGTCGCTCAGCGCAGCGCGAACGGAGTCCTCCACGAACCGTGGCTGGAGGTGGGCGTGCTCGACCACGAACAGCTCGTCCGGCCGTTTCAACAACTCGTACACCGGCGAGCTCATCGAGCGCTCGACGATCCCGACGAGCGCCTCCGCGTTCAGCGTCACGTCGGTTCCGACGTAGAGCGTGCCCCGCCCGCGCTGGTTGTGCGTCGCGAGCGGGACGAGCTCGAAGATGCGCTCCACGTCGTCCTCGTCGAACCCGGCGTCGAGGAGACGCTCGGACGCGCGGCCACGCACCAGCCCTTGCGCACACGGGCACGCGTTGATCCCTGTGGCCTCGACGCCGACGATTCGCTTCAGCGTCGATCGCGACGCCGCGGCGATCCCGATGATCGAGACCATCTCCTGCGTCGGAAGGCCGGTCACGGGAGTGCGGCGCTCGAGCGGGTACCGCGCGACGATCTTCACCTCGGCGCGGAGTGCGTCCTGCCCGCCGAGGATCCGGCGTGCGACATGCTCGGCGAGTACCTCGACGAGGAAGGCCTCGCCGATCACGACCTCGTCGACGGCCTGCGCGAACTGCTCCGGGAAGCGCGACATGTGCACGCCCTTTTGCGCCGGGTCGAGATCGACCGTGCACTCGATCTCCGCGTGGATGAGCTTCTCGGTGTCGCCGTGGCGTAGGCGGATCGCCTTTTGCAGGCCGGTGACTCCCGCGCGGGAGAGTCCGAGCCGAACGTCCGGCAGGGAGGCTTGAAGGTCGTCCTGTAGAAGGTTTCTGGAGTCGGCCATGCCTGCCTCTGAGGATACGTCTTTCGCCCGTCTCGTCTCGCTCGCGTGCCACGACCTGCGCACGCCGCTGGCGACCATCAGCGGGTTCGCGAAGACGCTCACGCGGGTGGAGGGCGTCGACGACAAGATCGCCCGCTACCTGGGCCTGATGGAAACCGCTTCGGAGCAGCTCGGAGAGCTCCTGGAAGAGCTGAACGTCGCCGCCCGGATCGCGGGTGGCCGCTACGACCCGGCGCACAGGCAGGTCGACACGCTCGCGCTTGCGCAGGCCGCGGCGGAGCGCGTCGAGGGCGTCGAGGTCACCGGTCTGGGTGGCGCGGTAGAGGTCGACGTCGAGGCGGTGGAGCGTGCGCTCGCCGGGTTTGCGTCGTGCTTGCGCCGGCACGGGCCGGTCGAGGTGGTCCGCATCGAGGTCGCAGGCGCCGAGCTCCGGCTGGGACCGGTTACCGAGGCGGCCGCGCCGGTCGTGCTGGGGGAGGAGCTCCGCGATCTCGGGTCGGCCGTCGGGCGCACCGTCGTCGAGGCGCTCGGCGGTTCCGTCGAGGTCGCAGACGCGTCGCTGGTGGTTCGCTTGCCGGGCTAGCGCAGCAGGCGCGAGAGACGGCGGTCCTTCAGCACGCGACCGCCCGTCTGACAGGCCGGGCAATAGAAGATCGTGTGCTCCTCGAAGTCCACCTGAGCGATCGGGGCGCCGCAGACGTGACACGGCTCGCCGAGCTTCTTGTGGACGCGGTAGGTCTTCTGGTCGTTCGCGCCGCGCTCGCGAAGCTCGAGTCCGCGGGTCATCTCTGCATGAATCGCCGTGGCGAGCCCGTCGATCTCCTCGGGTTCCAGCTGGCCTGACAGGGCGTAGGGCGAGAGCTTTGCCGCGTGCAGGATCTCGTTCGCCCACGCGCGGCCGATCCCCGCGATCGCCCGCTGGTCGCGCAGAAGCGAGTGGAGCCGCCGCGAGTCGGAGGCGAGGATTGCGCTGAGCGCCTCGGCGTCCACGTCGAGGGCGTCCGGGCCGAGATGGCCGAGCTCGAGCTCCGCTTCCTCGGGGTTCAGGAGCCAGACGCCGGCGCGCTTCTTCGATCCGGCCTCGGTGAGGACGAGCTGCGAACCGCCCTGGAACTGGAGCCGGAACGCCGGAGTCTTCGGGCCCTTCTCGCCTGCCTTGAGATACCGCAGCCTTCCGGCGGTCATGAGGTGGACGAGGAGGACGAGCTCGCCGTCGTCCGTGGGGAAGAGCAGACGCTTCGCGCGGCGTTCGACGCCCGCGAGCTTGCGTCCGTCGAGCGCGGAGAGTGGCGGGTCGAACGTCTTGAGCGTCGCGATGTGAGCGGGCCCCGCACGCTCGATCGGGAAGGTCGAGACGGGCGCGTCGAGGGCGCGGCGCCAAGCTTCGATCTCGGGTAGCTCGGGCACGTTCTCACGGTACCGCGCAGGCGGCCCGCCGGACACGTCTGGGGTCAGACCCCGGCCGTGGCCCGCAGGGC
This sequence comes from Gaiellaceae bacterium, assembly GCA_033857355.1. Taxonomy (GTDB): domain Bacteria; phylum Actinomycetota; class Thermoleophilia; order Gaiellales; family Gaiellaceae; genus UBA5186. Next base: position 2,476 of record JAWVDL010000227.1, read on the forward strand.
CGCGGCCGCGACTAGGCTGCGCCGTCGTGGAGCCGATCGTCGTCGAGGTGCGCCGCGGTGGCACTGTGGAGGCTCTCCATCGCGTGCACGCGGTGGCCGTTCGAAACGGAGAGATCGTGCAAGCCGCCGGCGACCCCGAGCTCCTGACCTTCCTCCGCTCGTCCGCGAAGCCGTTCCAGGCGCTGCCGCTCGCCGCGGCGCGCCCAGATCTCGATGAGCGTGACCTGGCGATCGCATCCGCGTCGCATCTCGCCCGCCCCGAGCAGCTCGCGGCCGTGCGGGCGCTGCTCGCGAAGGCCCCCGCGACCGATGACGAGCTCGAATGCGGTCCGGAGCCGACCCGACTCGAGCACAACTGCTCCGGCAAGCACGCGGGAATGCTCGCGCTCTGCGTCGCACGCGGCTGGCCGAAGCAGGACTACCGGCTCGCCGATCATCCGGTCCAGCAAGCCTGCCTCGCCGTCGTCGCCGAAGCAGCCGAGGTGGCGCCTGAAGGGATCCCGACCGGCACGGACGGCTGCGGCGTGGTCGCCTTCGCGCTCACCCTCGAGCGCATGGCGCACATGTTCGCCCGCCTGCCCGCGCTCGACGAGGGCCCGCGCATCGCCGCTGCGATGCGGGCTCACCCCGAGCTGATCCGTGGGCCGGGAGCGCCCGACACCGTGCTGATGCGCACGCACGACGGCTGGGCGGCGAAGGGCGGAGCGGAGGGCCTGCTCTGCGCGTCCGGCCCCGGCGGGATCGGCCTGGCGCTGAAAGTGGTGGACGGTGGGCAGCGCGCTGTCGGCCCGGCGCTCGCCGGTTTCGCCTGCCGATTGGGCTATCCACTTCCGCAGCTTGCCGTTGCCTCCGTGGAGAACAGCCGCGGCGAGCGCGTCGGCGAGGTGGAGGCGGTGTTCTGAAAACGTCGCAAAATCCGCTCAAAACAGTGCTGTTTTTGTAGTAGTGTCCGGCCCCTGTTGAGTGGTGAGCCGGGGGACATCGCCGGCTCCGTGTGTGTCGTACAGGTAGTGCCGGCCGGTCCACCCACGCGAGAAAGCCGAGGTCCATGCTCACCGTCGACATCGCCCTCCCCGACATCGAGGAACTCCACAAGCTCGTCACCGAAGGTCAGGAAAAGGGGTTCCTCACCTACGACGAGATCGCGAACTCACTCGAGGAGGTGGAGCTGACCAAAGAGCAGATCGAAGACTTCTACACGTACCTGATCGACCACTCCATCGAGCTCATGGAGGGCGAGCAGCACAAGCATCCTCCGCACGAGCAGCCGGCGCTCGCGGAGGAGGAGAAGGTTCCCAAGCTCGATCTCACGGTCGTGCCGTCGCACGACTCGCTGCGGCTCTTTCTGCGCGATTTCGGCAAGGTCATCCTCCTCACTGCCGACCAGGATGTATATCTGGCCAAGCGCATCGAGCGCGGCGACATTGTCGCGATGACGCAGCTGATCGAGG
>JAWVDL010000228.1:0-2947 GCA_033857355.1 Gaiellaceae bacterium
CACGCTCACGAGCGGCAACGACACCACCGTCCAGAACGGCAAGTGCTACCGCTACCGCTACAAGATCTCCGACCGCGTCGGCAACCAGGGCGTCTCCGGCACGAGCGCGACCGTCAAGGTCGACACCACGCCGCCGAATGCGCCTTCCCTCGGGTTCTCCGGGCTCACCAATGCCTGGGACAACGGGTCCGGCACCGTCTACTACAAGGGCGGGGCGGCCGGCGGCTTCACGGTGACAGGAACCGCGACCGACCCGCAGTCGGGCGTCGCGTCCTACGTGTATCCGGCGCTCGGCTCCGGTTGGAACAACCTCGGCGACTACAGCTTCAGCTCCGCGGCCGATCCGGCGGAGCCGAACAACGTGCACGCCGTCAACGGCGCGGGCGTCTCTGGCGCCGACACGTCCTTCACGGTCACGATCGACTCGAGCGCGCCCACCGGGATGTCCGCGTCGGTCGCCGGCGGCTACGCCGTGGCCACCTCGATCCCCGTCACGCTCGCGAACGGAAGCGACACGGGCTCGGGCCTCGACGTCTCGAGCGCCGTCCTCGAGCGTGACGAGGCACCACTGTCCGGCGGCGCCTGCGACCCATTCCCCGGCTCGTGGACGACGGTCACGCTCTCGGGCGGCAACGACGCGACCGTCCAGAACGGCAAGTGCTACCGCTACCGCTACTCGATCTACGACCGCGTGGGGAACCAGGGCATCTCGGCGGCGAGCGCCACCGTCAAGGTGGACACGTCGGCGCCGTCAGCGCCGTCGCTCACGTTCTCCGGACTGACGAACGCCTTCGACAACGGCTCGGGCACCGTCTTCTACCGCGGCGTCGCGGCAGGCGGCTTCACGGTTGCGGCGGCCTCGAGCGACGCCCAGTCGGGGGTCGCCTCGACAAGCTTCCCCGTTTTCGGCAGCGGGTGGTCCGGGAGCGCCGGCGCCTACAGCTTCGCCTCGGGGGCGGCCGATCCGAGCGAGCCGAACAACGTCCACACGACGAACGGCGCCGGGCTCGTCTCGAGCGACACGTCCTTCACCGTCACGGCCGACTCCGCAGCGCCGACGACGACCGCGCAGTGCGACGGAGCAGCTTGCTCCTCCGGCTGGTACGCGACCAGCCCGGTTGCGGTCACGCTCGCCGCCGGTGACGGCGCCGGCTCGGGCGTCTCGGCGATCCGGTACACGACCGACGGCACCGACCCAACAGCCTTCAGCCCGACGTACTCCGTGCCGCTCTCGATCGGCTCGACCACCCAGGTCAGGTTCCGCGCCTCCGACAACGTCGGCAACCTCGAATCCGTCCACACCCTCGACGTCAAGGTCGACGGGACGCCGCCGAACGCTCCCTCGCTCGCCCTCTCGGAGTCCTCCCCGAACTCCTATGTCTCCGGCTCGACGATCTTCTACAACCCGAGCGGCTCGCATTCCGCGTCCTTCTCGGTGGACGCCACCACGGGCGACGGCGAGTCGGGGCTGCAGAAGGTCTCGTTCCCGGCCCTCGCGGGGATGACCGGCGGCGGCGACCACACATCCGGCCCGTACGGCGACAGCTACGCGTGGACTGCCTCCTCGACCGCCACCGGCTCTCAGAACGTCACCGCGACGAACAACGCAGGCCTCTCCGCATCGACTGCGTTCACCGTCACGCCCGACACGACCGCGCCGAACGGCGGGTCGGTCGGTTACGCAGACGCCTGGAACACGAGCGGCTCGATCGCGATCGCGACGGCCGACGGCAGCGACGGCGGCTCGGGCATCGACGCCTCCTCGGCGGTCCTCGAGCGCGACTCGGCCGCTGTCGCGAACGGCAGCTGCGGCTCGTTCGGCGGCTCGTGGACGCCCGTCTCGAGCCCCGACACGCCGGGGAACGGCTGCTTCCACTACCGCTACCGGATCTCGGACAACGTCGGCAACGAGCGGATCTACACGTCGGCGAACACGGCGATGGTGGACACCTCCGCGCCGTCCGCTCCATCCCTCGCCTTCTCCGGCTTCACGAGCTCGAGCTTCGACGGCTCCACGGTCTGGTTCCGCGCCGGCGCGGCAGGCGGCTTCACCGTCACGCCGAGCTCGTCGGACGCGCAGTCGGGCATCGGCTCATACGCATATCCCGCCCTCGGATCGGGCTGGAGCAGGAGCGGCGGCGACTACAGCTTCACCAGCGCGGCTGCGGAGCCCGGCTCCGGCCAGAACGTGCACGCCGTCAACGGCGCCGGCACGAGCTCGGCCGACACGGCATTCACGGTCGGCCTCGACGCGACCGCACCGGCCACGACGATCGCCTGCGACGGCGGCTCCTGCGCCGGCTGGGCCACGACGAGCTCGGTCAACGTCACGCTGAGCTCGAGTGACGGCCAGTCCGGCGTCGACCACGTCGTGTACACCACCGACGGCTCCGACCCGACCTCCGGCGGAACGACCTACTCCGGCGCCTTCACGCTCGCGGCGACCGCCACCGTGAAGTACGCGGCCTACGACAAGGTCGGGAACGTCGAGAGCGTGCACAGCCAGCCGGTTCAGATCGATGCCACGGCGCCCTCGGCCCCGTCGCTCGCCTTCGGCGGCTTCACCGCGGCCAGCGCGACCGGCTCGACCGTCTTCTACAACCCGGGCGCGGCCGGCGGGTCCTTCGACGTGACCGCGAGCTCCGCGGACGCGCAGTCGGCGATCGCCGGGTACACCTTCCCGGCCGCGGCCGCGGGCTGGACGCGCACGATCTCCGGTGCGACCGCCACGTATGCCCACTCGGGCTCGCCGACGCAGCCGGGCGCGGGCCAGGACGTCACCGCGCAGAACGGCGCCGGTCTCAGCTCCGCCCCGACGACCTTCGCGGTCACCGCCGACTCGACGGCGCCCACCAGCACGATCGCGTGCAACGCGGCCGCCTGTGCCGCGGGCTGGTTCACGACCGCCCCGGTGACCGTCACGCTTGCGGCGACCGATGCCGGCTCG
>JAWVDL010000229.1:0-3612 GCA_033857355.1 Gaiellaceae bacterium
CGAGGGCCCCACAGCTGGGCGAGCGACGGATCCTCCCACGTCGACGGCTCGACCCCGGTCACCCGCGCGTGCAACGAGAGCAGCGCGGCTCTCGGCATGCTGTCCTGGAGGCCCGCCCACGCCGCCCGCCGTAGCGACCGCGAGCCCATCGGCATTCGCTCGTCGAGCGCGCCGACCCGTCGCCGGAAGGCCAGGATCTGCCGCCGGGTGACCCTGAGTCGCGTCAGGAGCGTCTGGTCGCTACCCGCAACCGATTGCCGTCCGGGTCTTCGAGATGCACCTCACGATCGGCAAGGCCCTCTTCGTCCACGGGCATGCCGAACTCCTCCGAGACGCGGTCGATGTCACCCACGTAGAGGTGAATGAGGGTGTTCGGTCGAGCGTCCCCCTTGTGCTCGGAGAGGTAGAGGTGGACGTTTCCTCGTGCAACCGACACGAACCACGGAAGGCCGGGCTCGAACTGATGCTCCCATTCCTTCTCGAACCCGAGCCGCTCGTACCAGGCCACAGCAACCGCCGCGTCCGCGGTGTGGAGAACCGGAACGACCTCCTCGTCCACGCCGCCGAGAGTACCGCGCGCGTTGAAAAGAGCATCCCCTAGCTCAGTCGAGCCGCAGGATCGTCTCCTCGATCTCCTCACCGCGACCGCGCGCGAAGCCGCGGTCGACGCCGACGCGTCGGAACCCAGCTTTCTCCAGTACTCGAAGCGAACCGACGTTGTCCGAGGCCGCCCGGGCGTACATCGGACGTTCGGCGGTCTCGGCAAGAAGAATCTCGAGTGCCGCGCTCGCGATGCCTCTCCCCCATTGCGTTCGGTCTACCCAGTAGGTCACCTCAGGCCGATCGTCGATTCGGAAGGACCCGATCGTTCCGGCGACTGCTCCGTCGACGTCGATGACTCGGTGCGAGACGCTTGCGTCGGCCCGCAGGCGCGACATCCGCTCGAGAAACGCGCTGCGATCGGTCTGATCCTCGGCTGTGAAGGCGGCCATTCGGATCGACTCCGGATCCGTCACTTGCTGGAAGAGCGTGTCGAGATCCCGGTCCTCGACCTGCCTCAGCGAGACCTTCATCCGGGCGATCCTACTGAGCGAGTGTTCAGGGATAACGCCTGAAGCGCGGTAAAGTCGACGGGTTCGTGCGGCTCAGCTCAGAGATCGTGGCCGGGATGCAACAGCTCGCCGTCGAACAGCGGCGACTGCTCGGCCCGCGCGCTCCCTGGCACGTGGGTGACATTGCGTGGGGGCTGCGCCAGCACGAGGGCCGGGAGAAGGAGTGGAAGATCCGACTCTGGGTCGAGGACGGGCGCGTCGTCGCCTGGTCTTGGCTGAAGGGGGAGGGTCCCGACCAGCTCGAACACGACGTTCATTCGGAGCATCTGCACCTACTCGACGAGATCCTCGCCGATCCCGCGGCGCGGGTCGCGTTCGCATTCGAAGACGACCTCGAGCGTCGGGCCGCGCTCACGCGGCACGGTTTCACGCAGCCGGGTACACCGATGCACTACCTGGTTCGCGACCTCGCGGAGCCGCCCGAGTTGCCTCCGTTACCTGACGGATTCCGATGCCGCACTGTCCGCGCGGAAGACATTTCCGAACGCGTCTCGATCCATCGCGAGGTCTGGTCGCGGCCCGACAGGCCATCGCGCGTCACCGAGTCGAGCTTCGCGCAGGTCAGGGCGGAGTGGCCGTATCGCGAGTCGCTGGACTGCGTGATCGAGGCGCCAGACGGTCGCTTTGCGGCTTATTGCCTCTGCTGGCCCGACGACGAGAATCGCGTGGGCGAGTTCGAGCCGGTCGGCGTCCGGGAGGAATTTCGTCGCCGCGGCCTCGGCGACGCGGTCTGCCGTTTCGCGCTGCGGCGCTTGCACGAGGAAGGCGGGCGCCAGGCGATCGTCTACTGCGCGAGCGAGCCCGCCTGCGCGCTGTACGAGTCAGTGGGCTTCCGAATCCATGCGTCGCTGGTCGAGTACGCCCAGGCGGCAGGATGAGCCGGCCAGGCGGGTCATTGGCTAGGTCTGCCTGGAATAAGTAGGTTCGCGTCGTAGCCGGTCAAGGTGGCGCGGGCAGTCCGCGTGACCATCGCCGGGGAAAGGTGAAGAATGTCTCTAGACCAGAAGAGGGCGCGCGTCTTCGGCGTGCTCTACCTCATCACCTTCGCCACGTCGATTCCGGCGTTGTTCCTTTACGAACCGGCGCTCAGGGATCCCGTGGGGTACATCGCGGGTGCCGGGCACGACAACCGGATCTTCCTGGGCGCGCTGCTGGAGCTGCTGCTCATCATTGCCAACATCGGCACCGCGGTCGTGATCGTCCCGATCGTCAGACGAAAGAGCGAGGAACTGGCGATCGGCTACGTGACGGCGCGAATCTTCGAATGCACGTTCATCCTCGTCGGCATCGTCTCGATCCTTGGGATCGTGACGTTGCGGCAACAGGTTGCGGGTGCTTCTGAGGGAACGGTCGCTTACACACTCGCGGCGATCAAGGATTGGACGTTCCTTCTCGGGCCGGGCTGGGTCGTCGGATGGGGGAACGGGCTGATCCTCGGCTACCTGATGTACCGCTCCGAGCTTGTCCCGCGACGGGCGGCGTGGCTCGGCCTCGTCGGCGGGCCGCTCATCATCATCTCCGGGACGGCAGTCATGCTCAGCGGGAACCATCCGGGCAGCACGCTGCGCGGGCTGCAAGGAATCGCAACCGCCCCGGAGTTCCTCTGGGAACTTTTCCTCGGCGTCTACTGCACCTTCAAGGGCTTCAGGCCGTCGTCTCCGATCCTCCGAGCCCACGCTCGCGAGGACCGTCTGCCGATGCCCGCGAGCGCAGACGGCTAGCGACAGCCCGTGGTGGGGGGAGGCGACACCTTCGTCGCCTCCCCTGCTCGTATCACCGACACGGCCTGGCGTGTTCTCTGCCGGAACCTTGATCGCCGACACTTCCTAGACTGCGCTCGCCGTGCGCGCCGAGCATCTCTACCGCCTTCGCTTCTCCTACCCCGAGTCCTGGGCTGTGGGCGCGGGCGGGCCGATGCAGCAGAACTTCGGGATCGCCGAGGGGCGCTGCGAAGGTCGCGTCTCGGGACGGTTCCGTGGCGCCAACCACGCGCGCGTTCGGCCCGATGGCACCTACCTCCCCGACGTTCAGGGCTACATAACGACGGACGACGGCGCCGAGATCGTCCTCGACCTTCGCGGGCGCGGGCGTGTGCGGGACGACGTCTTCCGCGCGACCGGCACCGCGACACACGTGTCGGGCGACGAGCGCTACTCGTACCTGAACGACGTCGTCTGCGCGATCGAGGCCGGATCCGACGCGGACGACGAGGAGGTCGCCGTCGACGTCTACGAGCTCGTGTGGGAGCCGATCGCCGAATGAAGCTCGAGCCGCTCTACCGCGCTCGCTTCGCCTACGAAGAGCATGCGATGGCCCAGCTCGAGGGCGGGCTCGAGCAGCACTTCTGGATCGCCGAGGGCCGGGCCGAAGGCTCCATCACAGGACGGATTCGGGGCGCGAACCATCCGCAGCGCCGGCCCGACGGGACGTTCTGCCCCGACTTCCAGGGCGTGATCGAGACCGACGACGGCGCGACGATCTTCTTCGACTGGTACGGCTA
>JAWVDL010000230.1:0-5642 GCA_033857355.1 Gaiellaceae bacterium
TCGCCCGCAGGATGGTCGCGCCAGCTCATCCGCTCAACGTATCGAGGAGCCGGTCGGTGGCGACCCGTTCGTCCTCGGAGCCCTGGGCGCGAACGATCGCCTCGTCGCCCTCGACGATCACTGTCCGCGACGCGCCGAGACGCTGCGCCTGCGTCAGCTGGCCCTTGAGCGAACGCCCGGCGTAGTCGACGTCCACGCTCAGGCCGCGCCGCCGCAGCTCGGCGACGATCGCTAGCACTGGGCCGCGGTGCTCGAGGTTCTCGATCGCGAAGAACACGTCGATCGCGGGCTGTTCGGCGTCGATGCCCGCCGCCTCCATCGAGATCAGCAGCCGCTCGATCCCCGCACCGACGCCGATTCCGGGCGTGGGCGGCCCTCCGATCTGCTCGATCAGGCCGTCGTAGCGCCCGCCGCCGCAGAGGGAGTCCTGGGCGCCGATCGCCTCGTCCTTGAACTCGAAGGTGGTGCGCGTGTAGTAGTCGAGCCCGCGAACGAGCGTCGGCTCGAGCGTGTAGGCGACGCCGTATCCGTCGAGGGTCTCGCGCACGCGCGCGAAATGCGCGCTGCAGGCGTCGCAGAGCGATTCGCCGATCTTCGGCGCCGCCTGGAGGGCCTCGCGTACGCGTTCGTCCTTGACGTCGAAGACGCGCAGAGGCGTGGTCCTGCGCTTGGCGCGCGCCTCCTCGTCGAGCTCGGCGTCGTGCTCGTCCAGCCAGGCGTTCAGGCGCTCGAGGTACGCGGGCCGGCAGTTCGCGTCGCCGATCGAGTTCAGGTACAGCTCGTACTTCGTCACGCCGAGCCGGCGCAGGAGCTCGGCGTAGAGCTGGATGATCTCGGCGTCGACAGCCGGGTCGTCAGAGCCGATCGCCTCGACGGAGAGCTGGTGGTGCTCGCGGTACCGCCCGCGCTGAGGACGGTCGTAGCGATACATGGGAGCGATCGTGTAGAGCTTCTGTGGCTGGGGCTCGCGATGCAGGCCGTGCTCGAGGTAGGCGCGGCAGATCGGTGCGGTGGCTTCAGGCCGGAGCGTGAGCTGGCGTCCGCCCCGGTCGGGGAACGTGTACATCTCTTTCTGGACGATGTCCGAGCCCTTGCCGGAGGTGCGGGCGAAGAGCTCCGTCTCCTCGAAGCCCGGCGTCTGGATCCGGCGGTAGCCGTACAGCGCGCAGACACGTTTGATCTCGTCCGCGACGCGCTGCCATTTCGGCTGGTCGCGGGGGAGGATGTCGTGCGTTCCGCGCGGCGCCTCGAACTTGGTCACGAGCGGTGCAGCCCGGCGGCGTACGGGTTCCGAGCACGCGGGAATCGGGGGCCGGCAGCGCGCATCAGGGCGAGGAGTCTAACCCGCGCCCAACGAGCCCCAGGGGTCCCCGTGACCCCCTGCTGGGACCGTACCTGGGCACGGCGCGCGTGTCCGTGCCGAGAAGGTGTCGAAATCGTGTCGGATCGTCCACGGGATGCGACGCAGTAGGATGCCGCGCGCCATGCAGAGCTGGAACCTGCTCGAGATCGAGATGCCGCAAGGGAGCCGGTCGCCGGTCGTGCTCCACTCCGGGGAGGCCCGCGCGGTGCTGATCGGGCTCGCCCCGGGTCAGGCGCTCCGCGAGCACGAGGTCAAGGAGCAAGCCTTCGTAACGGTCGTCGAAGGTCGAGTGCGCGTGGAGGCCGGCGGGGAGACCACCGACGCGGAGGTCGGCACGCTGTTCGTGTTCGATCCCGAAGAGCGCCATTCGGTGGCGACCGAGGAGGGCGCCCGGATCCTCATGGTGCTAGCCCCGTGGCCCGGCGAGGGCCACTACCGAGGCGGCCAGCGCGAGCCGGAAGCGGGCTAGGCCTTCGGCTCGTCGGGCGAGTTGCCGAGGCGCCGCTGGTACGTCCGCCACGCGAGCCTGTCCATCACGTAGCTGAAGGGCAGGAAGAAAGCGAGCAGCATCGCGGTCTGCAACAACCGACCTGAGAGGGTCGCGTTCTTGCCGCTGCCGATCAGGCTCAAGGTCAGGTACATCACGGGGGCGAAGAGCAGGCCTCGCTTGAGCACCCGGTTGAGCGAAGGTGGCTGAATGGTCCGCCCGCCGCGACGCGCGGGCTGGCGACGCGAGCCGCGACTCGCCGCGACACTCTTCGTGGCGCGCTCGGCTTTGAGCTCGGCCGGGTCGACTTCGACCTCGTGCCCTTCCTCGTCGACGTACACGAACTCGTACTCGTGCCGCCGCTCCTTCTGCTGCCGCCGCCGTTGCTTCCTCGTGGGCACGGACCTAGCCTAACGAGAGCGGGCGGCCCGCCAGTACGACGGAGTGGACGATTGCACCTCCGAGGTGGTAGCCGAGATACCGCCAGTCGGGCGCGGCCAGAAGCGTGAGATCGGCTGCGTAGCCCGGCGCGATCCGTCCCACCCGGTCGGCGCGCGAGAGAACGTGGGCGGCGTTGACCGTACACGCGTTGAGCGCCTCGGCCGGAGACAGCTTCAGCTGCGTCGAGGCCAGCGAGCAGACGACGGGGAGGCTCTCGCAGAACGCGGTGCCGGGGTTGAAGTCGGTGGCGAGAGCGACCGCCGCGCCTGCGTCGACGAGCGCGCGGGCAGGCGGCATCGGCCGGTCGAGGAACAGCGCGGCCACAGGCAGCAGCACAGCGGTCACTGCGCTCTTGCCGAGCGCATCGACACCCGCGGCGCCGGTGGACTCGAGATGGTCGACCGACCGCGCTCCGAGCTCGATCGCCAGCGGAACGGCTCCACTCTCCGTGAACTGGTCGCCGTGCAGGCGCAGCACGAGGCCTTCCGCTGCGCAGGCTTCGAGGTACCGACGGGCCTGTTCGCGGTCGAAGGCGCCGCGCTCCAGGAACACGTCGGCCGCCTCGGCGAGCTTTGCCGCCTCGGGCAGAACCTCGGCCAGCGCGAAGTCGAGGTACGCGTCGGCGGTGTCGAATTCCGGCGGGAGCGCGTGCGCGCCGAGCCACGTCGGGATTCCGCCGGCAGCCCGGATCGCGCGCAGGGACGCGAGCTCGGTGTCCCGGTCGAGCCCGTAGCCGGACTTCGCCTCGAAGCTGGTCGTTCCCGCTCTGAGCATCCAGCCACGATGGCGCTCGACGGCAGCAATGAGGCCGTCCTCGCCTGTTGCGCGGGTCGCGCGAACCGTCGAGAGGATTCCGCCCCCGGCGGCATGGAGCTCTTCGTACGACGCACCGGTCGCGCGCAGCGAGAACTCGTCCACGCGATCGCCTCCGAAGCACGCGTGCGTGTGGCAGTCGACGAGGCCGGGGACCGCGCAAAGGCCCCGCCCATCGAGCTCCTCGATCGGGTCGCCGAGCGCGGGCAGCTCGCTCATGCGGCCGACGGCGGCGATCTCGCCTCCTTCGCAGAGCACGTACGCGTCCTCGAGGACGTCGACGCTGCCCAGCGCCTCGCCCCGCAGCGGCGCATCGCGCCCCGAGGCCGTGGCCACCTGCGCGAGGTCGCGGACGAGGAGCCGTCTCGGCTCGGAGGCGGGATCGCTCAAGCGCCGGCTGGTCGCATCGGCGGCTCGAGGCCGTGCGCCGCCGCCGCGTCGACGGCGTCCGGGTACCCCGCGTCGAGGTGCCGCATCACGCCGGTGCCCGGGTCGGCGGTGAGGACGCGCTCGAGGCGCTCCGCCATCTCGTCGGTGCCGTCGGCGAGGACCACCATCCCGGCATGGATGGAGTTGCCGATCCCGACGCCGCCGCCGTGGTGGACACTGACCCAAGTCGCGCCCGCCGCCACGTTGAGGAGCGCGTTGAGGATCGGCCAGTCGGCGATCGCGTCGGAGCCGTCCAGCATCGCCTCGGTCTCGCGGTAGGGCGAAGCGACGGAGCCCGAGTCGAGATGGTCACGACCGATGACGACGGGCGCCTGCACGCGACCCGAGCGCACAAGCTCGTTGATCGCGAGCCCCGCCCGCGCGCGGTCGCCGAGCCCGAGCCAGCAGATGCGCGCCGGAAGACCCTGGAAGGCCACGCGCTCGGGGGCCAGTTCGAGCCAGCGCTGGAGCAGCACGTCGTCGGGGAACAATCGCTTCAGCTCGTCGTCGATCGCTGCGATGTCGCTCGGCTCGCCCGAGAGCGCCGCCCACCGGAAGGGGCCGACGCCGCGACAGAAGAGCGGCCGGATATAGGCCGGGACGAAGCCCGGGTATGAGAAGGCCTCCGTTACGCCGGCTTCACGGGCCTCACCTCGAAGGTTGTTGCCATAATCGAAAACATAGCTCCCGGCTCGGACGTACTCGAGCAGGCCCTCGACGTGCGCGGCGATCGACTCCCGCGCGCGCCTGAGGTACTCGTCAGGATCGGCCGACCGCAGCTCGTCGGCGTCGGCGAGAGACAGCCCAGCCGGGACGTAGCCGGTGAGCGGATCGTGCGCCGCCGTCTGGTCGGTGACCAGGTCGAAGTGCTCGCCCCGCCGTGCGAGCTCCGGCACGACCTCGGCCGCGTTCCCGAGCAAACCGACCGAGAGCGGACGCCGCTCGGCCGCCGCGGCGCGCACCCGCGCCAGCGCGTCGTCGAGCGAATCGGCGGCCTCGTCCAGGTACCGCGTCTCGAGCCGCCGGCGAATGCGCAGCGGATCGACCTCGATGCAGAGAATCGCGGCGCCGGCCATGGTGGCCGCGAGCGGTTGCGCACCGCCCATCCCGCCGAGGCCCGCGGTCAGAATCGTCCGCCCAGCGAGGTCTGCGGAGCCGAAGTGGAGCTCTCCCGCGGCCGCGAAGGTCTGATACGTCCCCTGGAGGATCCCCTGCGTGCCGATGTAGATCCACGAGCCGGCCGTCATCTGGCCGAACATCGTCAGCCCCTCCGCCTCGAGCCGCCTGAACTCGTCCCAGGTCGCCCAGCGTGGGACGAGCAGCGAGTTCGCGATCAGCACGCGCGGCGCGCCCGGGTGCGTGCGGAAGACTGCGACCGGCTTCCCGCTCTGCACGAGCATCGTCTCGTCGGACTCGAGCGTGAGCAGCGTCCTGACGAGCGCCCGCAACGCGGCGGGATTTCGGGCCGCCTTGCCGGAGCCGCCGTAGACGACCAGCTCCTCCGGACGTTCCGCGACCTCCGCGTCGAGGTTGTTCAACAGCATCCGGAGCGGCGCCTCGGTCGACCACGAGCGCGCGTTCAGCTGCGTTCCGCGCGGCGCACGGATGTTCGAGAGGTCGCCGCAGAGCGACTCGACGACGGCGTCGAGATTGCTGACGGCGCTCACGGGCGGCCTCTCGCCTCCCGCTCCGCCTCGCGCAGCTTGCGCCGCCACACCCGGAAGCTCCACGCGGTCGCCACGACGAAGAACGCGGCCGCAATGACGATCGCCTTCCGGAGCCGCCCGCCGGTGAGCCACGCGAACAGGACGATCGTCACAGCGAGCCCGGCGTAGACGATCACCGTGTCCCGGTACGGTCGTTTCGACAGCGCAGCCGGCGGCCGGCTCCCCCATGCCATGCGGCGCTTCACGCGAGCTCCCCGACCTCGGCCTCGACCGAGACCAGCAGCGACCCGTCCCGGATCGCCGTCGCGACAGCGTCGATGTCGCCGGCGAGCGGACGGTCGTCGCGCAGCCGCGGGGAGAGCTCCCGCACGTGTGCGCGCGCAGCGCGCACGCCCGCGCCCGGCTCGAGCGGCGCGAGGAACTCGACCGCCTGCGCACCGGC
>JAWVDL010000231.1:0-2517 GCA_033857355.1 Gaiellaceae bacterium
TTCAGCGCCCAGACGTAGAGGTGCGCGGCGGCGTCTTCGACCGCGAAGGCTAGATCTGTGGTGGTTGCAGTGCTCATGTGCTCGCTTTCTCTGCTGCGGCTTTGCCCGCCCGCCGTCCGAAAACGACGCATTCGAGCAGCGAATTTCCCATCATCCGGTTGCGTCCATGCGTGCCGCCGGCGATCTCGCCGCAGGCGTAGAGCCCGTCGACCGTCGTCTGCGCGTCTGCGTCGATCACGAGGCCGCCGTTCTGGTAGTGGAGGACAGGGTAGGTCAGGATCTTCTCGCGCAGCGGGTCGATCCCGCCTGCGCGGTAGCGGCGGAGCATGTACGGCAGCGACACCTCGGCGTCGGCCTGCGGGATGCGCGTCGTGTCGAGCCAGACCGCCGGGCGGCCGTCTTCGGTCTCGACGCCGCGGCCCTCCTCGACCTCCTTGAAGATCGCGGCCGAGACCTCGTCTCGCGGGCCGAGCGGGTCGGTGAACTCCTCGCCCACGGAGTTCAGCAGCGTGGCGCCGTACGCGCGGGTCGTCTCGGGAATCGAGTAGCCCTGCATGTTGGCCGGCCAGGCGCCGCCGTTCGGGTGGTACTGGAGCGCGTCGAGGTCTCGCGCCTCGGCGCCGAGCTCGATCGCCATGCGCGTCACCTCGCCGGTCGCGCCGGGATGGTTCGTCGAGAGCTCACCGCGCTCCTCGGCCTCCTTGAAGCAGCGGCCGCCCGCGGCGAGGACGACGGTCGTCGCGTCGATCGACTCGTCGCCGCATTGCGCGAGCCACCCGGTCGGCGTGGGCTCGAGGGACGTGAGCGGATGGTTCGGGAACGACACTCCAGGCGAGGCTTCGAACGCCTTGCGGAGCATCTTGGTGATCGCGTGACCCGTGCGGTCGCCCACCTGGAGCAGCCGGTGCCGCGAGGCGCCGCCGCAGCGCGCGAGGCGGTAGCCGCCGTTCTCGCGCGTGAACTCGACGCCGAGCTCCTCGAGCCAGTGGATGGCGTCCGGCGCCGAGGAGGTCAGGATCTGGACGAGCTCCGGATCGGCGGTCTCGTGCGAGCTCTTCATGACGTCGGTGGCGTGCTGCTCGGGGGAGTCGTCCTCGCCGAACGCGGCCTGGATGCCGCCCTGCGCCTTGGCGGAGTTGCACGACTGGAGCGCGCCCTTGGTGGCCACGGCGACGGTCGCGCCCGCGCGTTCGGCAGCCACGGCGGCCGAGAGGCCCGAGGCCCCGCTGCCGATCACGAGCACGTCAAAATGCGGATTCTCCGCCACGGCTCGCGATTCTATCAGGCGTGGGCTAATTCGAGCGATTAGCCAGAACTAATACGCATAAAGGATCGCCGCGGCCCTGCCGATGTTGACGACATGGTTCGGGCGGTCACGTTGATCTCGCTCCTCGGCGCGCTCGTCGTCGGTGTTTACCTCTTCGGCGCCGGCTCGCGCGCCGGAGGACCGACAAGCCAGGCGGCCAAGTCCGCGGAGAGCAAAGGGATCGCCGCAGCCGCGACCGTGAACTTCCAGCAGGCGGCCGCCGCGCTCGAGCAGACTCACGCGGTGAGCGGCACCTACGCCGGCACGAATCTCGCCGGCTTCGGGGTCGCGCTCATGCGCGCTGACGCGGTCTCGTACTGCATCCAGACCGGCGTCGGCACGGCTCAACAGCACGAGACCGGCCCGGGCGGCACTCCTTCAGCCGGTCCTTGCTGAGCTAGCGCCGCCGCCCCACGACAAGGAGCAGCGGCCGTGGCGCAACGACGCCGTGGGACGTGACATAGCGGCCCAGCAGCTCGAGCACGCGTGCCCGGAGCTCGGCTCTTCCTGCCGGCCCGAGCGAGCGGACGAGATCGGACAGAGGGCCGAAGGACTCGCTATAGACGTCCCATCCTTCGCGTGGAGTAGCCACCCGGAAGGGCGCGGCGAGCTCTGAGAAGACCAGGTCGAACTCCCGACCAAGCAGCCGTTCGGCTTCGGCGGCATCGCCCCACGCGAAGGGCCCAAGCCAGGCGTCGCGAGTTCCCGGCCGGAAGGATGCGAGGATCCGCGCGAGCTCGAAGGGGAACTCGGCCGCGATGGGACACGTCAGGCCGAGCAAACCGCCGGGCCTGCACACGCGTGCCAGCTCGCATGCGACAGCCTCACGGTCGGGCGCGAAGACGGCGCCCTGCGCGGAGGCGACCGCGTCGAACGAGCCCGTCGCGAAGGGCAGGTGCTCCGCGTCGGCGACGAGGAAGTCGATCGCGAGGTCGGCCTCGAGTGCAGCGATTCGCGCGCGCTCCAAAAGCTGCGGCGCTATGTCCACCGCTGTCACGACGGCGCCCCGCTTGGCCGCCTGCAGGGCCACGGCACCCGTCCCCGTGGCGACGTCCAGAAGGCGTGTTCCCCGGGCGAGCGTGACCTCTGTCACGAGAGCCTCGTGGGAGGCGGCGGCTCCCGCCGCGATCCGGTTGAGCGGCGCGTCGCCCCAGATCGCGCCAGCGGCCAGAACGGTCACCTGAACCGCTCCCCCTCGTCGCGCCGATAGC
>JAWVDL010000232.1:0-8011 GCA_033857355.1 Gaiellaceae bacterium
GTCACCATCCGTTCACCGGATCGTCACCACCAGCGCACCGCGCGGCAGTCCATGATTCGGGCAGATGGCGAAGGTCCTGATCGTCGAGGACGACGAGGTGATCGCCGACGGCATGGCGCGGCATCTGTCCGCGGCCGGGTTCGACCCGGTGCGCGTCGGCCGGGGCGACCAGGGACTCGCGCGGCTCCGCTACGAGCAGCCGGATGTCTGCGTGCTCGACCTCATGCTCCCCGCGGTCGACGGATGGACGATGATCGAGACGATCCGCGCGGAGGGAATCGGCACGCCGATCGTGGTCGTCAGCGCACGGGGAACCGAGCACGACCGCGTGCACGCGCTCGAGATCGGGGCGGACGACTACCTGGTCAAGCCCTTCTCGATGAAGGAGCTCGTCGCGCGCGTCCAGGCAGCGGCCCGGCGAGGCGTTAGATCGCAGGACGCCACGCGCGGCGACCCGATCGAGATCGAGGAGCTCCGCATCGACCCGCGCGAGGTGCAGGCCTACGTCGACGGGGAGAGCGCCGACCTGACGCCGACGGAGTTCCGCCTCCTCTACCAGCTCGCGCTCGACCGGGGCCGCGTCACGACGCGCGACGAGCTGCTGCAGAAGCTCTGGGGCCGGCGCGAGACGCACCGCGACCGGACCGTGGACGTCTTCGTCAGGCGCCTGCGCGAGAAGATCGACCGGCGCGCGTCGAAGCACACGTTCATCCAGACGCGGTACGGCGTCGGCTACAAGCTCGAGGCCCTGCCTAAGTAGTCACTCGCTCGAAGCGCAAGCCGGTCTCGACGAGCTTCCGTCCGCCCGACTCGTAGGCGAGGTCGACCTTGTCGTCCTTGCGGTAGGTGCCGGCGATCCCGAGCGCCATCGAGAGCCAGCGGATGAAGCCGAGGCGGCCCTCCTCCTCCAGCGGGCGGTCGAACACAAGCGCGTTTCCGAGTTGGCGAAAATCGCGGCCTTCCTGCTGGAGAACGCCATTCAGGTAGACCTGAAACGGCCGCGTCACATAGCCCGGCACCTCTACCCGCGAGCGCTCGATCACGTCCATAGAATGCCTGCGCCCTTGGGACGCAGGCGCCTTGTCTTCGTTGTTACGTGCGCGCTTGCGCTGCTCGTCGTCGGCGTGGCCGCAGCCGGAAACGGCGGAGTCGCGCCGCCCTCGCCCGCGTCGCCGAACGCCGGCCGCATCCGCGACAGCTACTGGCTGATCCTCGGCTTCTCCGGGGCGATCTTCGTCCTCGTCGAGGGCGCGTTGCTGCTCTTCGTCGTCCGCTTCCGCGGGCGGGGACGCGGTCGCGAGGTCGAAGGCCCGCAGATCCACGGCTCGACGCGCCTCGAGCTGATGTGGACGGCCCTTCCGGTGCTGATCCTCGCCGTGATCGCCGCCTTCGTCTTCTACAAGCTGCCCGGAATCCAGGACGTCCCGAAGGCGCAGGCCGGCACCGGGCCGCTGAAGATCAGGGTGGTCGCGCACCAGTTCTACTGGCAGTTCGAGTATCCGGGAGGCTCGGTCTCGATCGACGAGCTGCGCGTGCCGACGAACCGGGTGGTCACGCTCGACATCGACTCCCAGGACGTCGACCACAGCTGGTGGATCCCCGAGTTCGGCGGCAAGTTCGACGCCATCCCCGGCCAGACGAATCACACCTGGTTCCGAGTCGGCAAGGCCGGGACGTACCGCGGCCAGTGCGGCGAGTTCTGCGGGCTCTACCACGCTGCGATGAACGCGCGCGTCGTGGCTACCTCGCCGGGCCAGTTCAGCCAGTGGGTGTCCTCGCAGACTTCCGCAACGCTCGGCAAGGCGGAGTTCGAGAACACGTGCGGCAAGTGCCACGGCCCGCAGGGAGCCGGTGGGTTCGGCCCCGCCCTGCAGCAGAACTCCCTCCTCGCGCAGCGCTCCGGGCTGATCGCGCTGATCACGCAGGGCCGCGGGCAGATGCCGCCGGTCGCGCGCGGCTGGTCGAACGCGCAACTCGACGCGCTCTACACGTACGCGAGCAAGCACGTCTACCAGGGAGCCGGGGCGAATGGCGGTTAGAGCGGAGGCCTATCGCTCCGACTGGCGCCGCGGCCGCGTGGCGAGCTGGCTCACGACCGTCGACCACAAGCGGATCGGGATCCTCTACATCTCGACGAGCCTCGTCTTCTTCGTGGCGGGCGGAATCCTCGCGCTGCTCATGCGCGCACAGCTCGCGACGCCGAACGAGCACTTCGTCACCAAGAACTCGTTCAACGAGCTGTTCACGATCCACGGGACGACGATGGTCTTCCTCGTCGTCGTGCCGATCTTCGCGGGCTTCGCGAACTTCCTCGTCCCGCTGATGATCGGCGCGCGGGACATGGCCTTCCCGCGGCTGAACGCGCTCAGCTACTGGCTGTACCTGCTCGCCGGCCTGGTGCTGTACCTCAGCTTCTTCGCGAAGGGCGGCGCCGCTCACGCCGGCTGGTACAGCTACCCGCCGCTCTCCGAGAGCTTCTTCTCGCAGGGGCACGGCCAGGACTACTGGATCCTCTCGATCCACATCGCCACGCTCTCGTCGCTGCTCGGGGCGATCAACTTCATCGCCACGATCCACAACATGCGCACGCCGGGCATGACCTGGATGCGCATCCCGCTGTTCGTCTGGACGATCGAGGTCTACGCGATCCTGCTCGTGATCGTGCTGCCGGTGCTCGCCGCGGGACTGACGATGCTGCTCGTAGACCGGCGCTACGGGACGCACTTCTTCCTGCCGAACGAGGGCGGAAACGCCGTTCTCTACCAGCACGTCTTCTGGTTCTTCGGGCACCCCGAGGTCTACATCATGATCCTGCCGGCGATGGGGATCATCTCGGAGGTGATTCCCGTCTTCTCGCGTAAGCCGATCTTCGGCTACAAGGCGATCGCCTTCTCGACCGCGGTGATCGGCTTCTACTCGCTGCTCGTCTGGGCCCACCACATGTTCTCCGTGGGCATGCCGAACTACCTGAACATCTTCTTCATGCTGTCGTCGATGACGATCGCCGTGCCGACCGGCGTGAAGATCTTCAACTGGATCGCGACCACCTGGCGCGGGAACCTGATCTTCGACACGCCGATGCTGTTCGCGCTCGGGTTCATCGCGGTGTTCACGATCGGCGGGCTCTCGGGGATCTTCCTGGCCGCGTTCCCGATCGACTGGGAGGTGACGGACACGTACTTCGTCGTGGCGCACATGCACTACGTGCTCTTCGGCGGGTCGATCTTCGGGATCTTCGCGGGGCTCTATTACTGGTGGCCGAAGATGTTCGGGCGGATGCTCTCCGAGACGCTCGGGAAGTGGCACTTCTGGCTCACGTTCATCGGCATGAACCTGACCTTCGGCCCGCAGCACATGCTCGGCCTGCTCGGGATGCCGCGCCGGATCTACACATACGACCACCATGGCGCCTGGCTCGTCTACAACCTCATCTCGTCGATCGGCTCGTTCACGCTCGCGTTCGGGATGCTCGTCTTCATCGTCAACGTCGTGAAGACGACGCGCACCGGCCGGCGCGCAGGGAACGATCCGTGGCTCGCGGACACGCTCGAGTGGTACACGTCCTCGCCGCCGCCGGCGCACAACTTCGACAAGGTTCCGTACGTGGCGAGTCCCCGGCCGCTGCGCGATCTTCGCCGTCGATTGGCGGAGGAGGGACTTGTCTAGGCCCGGGCCGTGGCTGCGGATCGTCGCGCTCGCGGGCGCGGCCGGGGCGCTGCTCGCGGTCGTCAGCGGCACGGCTCACCTCGGCACCGCGCACCGCGTGCTCGCCGCGCTCGCCGTTCCGCCGCTTGTAGCGCTCGGGGTCGGCGCATGGATCGCGCACCGGCGTCTTTTGCCGGCGTCGGTCGCGGCGCTCGTGCTCTTCGGGGGAGCTGCTGCGGTGACCTCGCCCGCGCTGCACGTCGTTCTGGCGGCACTCTCGCTCGCCGCCGCGCTGGTCGCGTGTGCGTTGACGCTGCGCGGCGAGGCGGTCGCGCGCGGCTCGTGGCGGGACTACGTGACCTTGACGAAGCCGCGAATCATGTCGCTGTTGCTCCTCACCGGTGCGTGCGGGATGGTTGTGGGGGCGCACGGGTTTCCACCGCTCGCCACGTTCGTCGCGGCGATGGCCGGGTTGGCCCTTGCGTGCGGCGGCGCGAGCGCGCTGAACCACGTCCTCGACGCCGACATCGACCGGCTGATGGGGAAGCGCACCGAGAGGCGCCCGGTGGCCGCCGGCCGGGTCACGCCTTCGCGGGCGCTCGAGTTCGGCCTGGCGCTGTCGGCGTTCTCGTTCGTCCTGCTCGCGTCGGTCGTCAACCCGCTCACGGCGGCTCTCGCCCTCGTCGGGAACCTCTTCTACGTCCTCGTCTACACGCGGTGGCTCAAGCGCTCGACGCCGCAGAACATCGTCATCGGCGGCGCGGCGGGCGCGGTGCCACCGCTCGTCGGCTGGGCAGCCGCGACCGGGAACCTCACGCTTCCGGCACTGTTCCTGTTCCTGATCGTCTTCGCCTGGACGCCGCCGCACTTCTGGGCGCTCGCGCTGCTGATCAAGGAGAACTACGCCGCGGCGAAGGTGCCGATGCTGCCCGTCGTGCGCGGCGACCGCGAGACGGCGCGGCAGATCGTCCTCTACTCGGTCGTGCTCGTCGGGATCACGTTACTCCCGTTCGCCCTGCGCGAGGTCGGGCTCGTGTACCTCGTGTCCGCGCTCGCCCTCGGCGGGGCGTTCCTCGGCCTGGCCCTGGCTCTGCAACGCGATACGAGCCGCCGCCGCGCGGGCCTCCTCTTCCACTACTCGCTCCTCTATCTCGCGCTGCTCTTCGTCGCGATGGCTGTGGACGCGGTGGCCTGATGGAGCCCGCGCCCGTCCCCAAGCAGCGCAACGCCGCGTTCGCCTGGGCGATCGTCGGCCTCTTCGTCCTCCTCTTCGCCGGCACGTTCCTGATCGCGTGGCTCTACCTGGCGGCGGACAGCATCAAATAGCCAGGCCCAGCTAGGACGGCGGGGCCTGGCCCCGCGACGGCGCCAGGGAGGACAGGTCGTCGGTGGCTAGGTGTGGACAGAATGCGCGCGCAGACCGACCAGCGATGCGGGCTGGCGCGGCAGCATGTCTCCGACGGCCGCCGTCCTCGCCGGACGGTGTGGCCTGGCACCGGGACAGGGCCGAAAACGTGCAAGGCTGCGCCACATCGACGGGATCTGGATCACCGAGGTCGACCGACCCGCAGAAGGGATCCGGCTCGCCGTCAAAGATCTGTTCGACACCGCCGGGCTGACGACGACCTACGGCTCGGTCATCTTCGCCGAGCACGTCCCGGCGGAGACCGCCGAGGCCGTCCGGCGGCTCGAGGCGGCCGGGTACGCAAACGTCGGGAAGGCGAACCTGCACGAGTTCGCCTACGGCACGACCTCGTTGAACGTGCACTTCGGCGCCGTCCCGAACCCGATCGCGCCCGACCGGATCGCGGGCGGCTCGTCAGGGGGAAGCGCGGCCGCGCTTGCAGCGGGGCTCGCCGACGCCGCGCTCGGCACCGACTCCGGCGGCTCGATCCGGATCCCCTCCGCCTGCTGCGGCACGGTCGGCCTGAAGCCGACCTACGGGCTGGTCCCGCTCGACGGCTGCTTCCCGCTCGCCCCGAGCTTCGACCACGCGGGGCCGATGGCGCGCGACGTCGCCTCCTGCATCGCCATGATGCACGCGCTCGTTCCCGGCTTCGAGGAGCACGCTCTCGAGTCGCTCGAGGAAGTGCGAGTCGGCGTCGCCTGGCTCGAGCACGCCGACCCGGGGATCCGCGAGCGCGTGCGCCGGGCGACCGAGCTCTTCCCCAGACGCGACCACCTCGACCTGCCGTTCGCCGAAGGAACGTTCCCCCTCTTCATGCGGGAGGTCGCGGACGTCCACCGCGCGCTCTTCCCCGACAACGCCGACGCCTACGGACCCGAGGTGCGCGCGAAGATCGAGCGCTGCCTCGACGTCTCCGACGGCGACGCGCAAGCGGCCGGCAAGACGCGCGAGCTGTACCGCGAGCACGTGGCCGAGCTGGCTGACGGCTTCGACCTGATCGTCACGCCCACGCTTCCGATCGTCGCCCCGCCCGCCGCGGACGCGACGAACGACGCCTTTCGCGACCGACTGACCCAGTTCACGTATCCGATCAACGTGCTGGGCCGACCGGCGCTCGCCCTCCCGTGCGGGCCCGCGGAGGACGGTCTGCCCGCGTCGGTGCAGCTGGTCGGCCGTCCAAACGAGGATTCCCTTGTTCTGGCGGCCGGCGCGCTGCTCGAGACGGCTCTTGCATCCCTCGATCGAGGGAGGGCCGCCTAACCCGGGGTGCCGACACAAATATCGGGATGCTTGCCACTCGTCTTGCCCTGTTCGCGCTCGTCGCGCTGATCGTCGCGCCCGGCGCGTCCCCGGCCGTCAAGCCGCCGAAGCTCGTCGCGCCGGCGGGCCTGCGCGCGTTCCTGCTGCGCTCGGACGAGCTTCCCGCCCACGAGTTCCCGCGCACGCCCTCGTTCGCCTGGACACCGGTGAAAGGGGCGCAGCACTATGAGTTCACGCTTTCCACCAGCCCGCTCTCGGCAGGCAGCGGCCTGGTCTGGGACGACTCGACGCTCACGTCTCCCGCAGCCGCGGTCCGGATCGCGCTCCCGTGGATCACGGGCAACCCCTATTCGCTCTATGCCCGCGTGCGGGCAATCGCCGTCAACGGCAGGGTCGGCCCGTGGACGCAGCCGTACGGCTTCAACGTCCGCTGGCCCAACGTTCCCGTCCAGCTCGACGCGCCGCCCGGCCTGGTCCGCTGGAGCCCCGTCGAGGGCGCCACGTCGTATCAGATCTGGTACGTGAACTCCGACGTTGCGGGCCGCACGAAGATCTTCTCCACGACGACCAACGTCGCCGACGAGCGCGAGTACTACAGCTTCCACCAGCTCGACGCGTTCATCTCGGACGTGGGCTGGCGCGTGCGCGCTGTGCGGGCCAACTACGGCGTCGCCGTGAACGGGATCCCGGCAGTCAGCTACGGACCCTGGAGTGACGTGTACTGGTCGCACAACCCTCACGTCACGACCGACGACTTCATCCCTAGCGGCCCTCTCGCTCCCACCGGAACGATCTCCGACGCGGCCTCGACTCCGCTGAACCCGACGACGCATAGCCTCATGCCCGCGTTCACGTTCAGCGGGAACCAGAACCTCGATCACACGGCCAGCGAGCTCTTCCGCGTCTATGTCTTCACCGACCGCGACTGCGTGAACCTGGTGTTCAAGAGCGCGATCATCGGCGGCCCTGCGTACGCGCCGCGCTCGAGCGGCCCGCTCGCCCTGCCGCGCGACGACTCTCAGACCGCCTCGGCGAGGAAGACGTTCCTGCCGGACGGAACCGAGGGCACGACGTTCACGGCCGATGGACAGGCGATCACCTCGACCGAGTCCGACAAACCGAGCGTCTTCACTCCGATCACGAACACCGTCACCTCGAGCTCGGGCAGCGGCTCCGGCGCCGCAGCTCCGAGCGCAGACCCGAACGCGTTCCCCGACAAGCTCACCGGCAGCGGCGCGCCGATCGACCTCTGGGACACGAACTGGCCGACCGGTGAGTACTACTGGACGGTCGTCGGGGTGCGCCAGGAGACGCGGAGCGCGGTGCTCATCGGCGACTCGACCAGCGGCAGCACCACGATCACGGTGTCGAGCAGCGCGGGCTTCGCGGTCACCGACCAGATCAAGATCGGCGCCGCGCCGTCCGAGATCGCCTCGATCGCCAAGATCGACGGGGCCATCCTGACCCTGGCCAGTCCGCTCTCCAAGGATCACAAGAACGGAGAGCTCGTCGTGCGCACAGCGGGCTCGATCGAGTACTTCGACGAGGACGTCGCGCAGGACGCCTGCACTAACGGCCGCATCGCCTCGTTCGGCAAGACGAGCCTGGCCGCGCTGTCGTCCGGTGCCGCCCCGTACGCCTCCGGCCTGTCGCCCAGCGGACGGCTCGTCGCGGCCGCCGGCGCCACTCCCAAGTTCT
>JAWVDL010000233.1:0-3651 GCA_033857355.1 Gaiellaceae bacterium
GCGGCGATGTAGATCGGGATGTCGGCGCGCAGCGGGCGCATCATCAGCTTCAGCGGCTTGCCGAGGCCGGTTGCGCCCGGGCCCGTGTAGGGGATGTCGTAGTGCTCGCCGTGGTGCTCCAGCGTCTCGCGCGCGAGCGCCTTGCGCACGATCTCGACGTACTCGCGGGTCTTGCCGAGCGGCTTTCCCCAGGCTTCACCGTGCCAGCCTTCGACGACCTGCGGCCCCGACGTTCCGAGCCCGAGCAGGAAGCGACCGCCCGAGAGGAGATCCAGCGTGGCGGCAGTCATGGCAGTGTTCGCCGGCGAGCGGCCGGGGAGCTGCATGATCGCCGTGCCGACGTTGATCTTCGAGGTCGTCGCGGCGAGCCAAGCGAGCACGGTTACCGCGTCGGTGCCCCAGGCCTCGGCGGCCCACGCGGAGTGGAAGCCGAGCCGCTCCGCCTCCTGCGCCAGCTCGATCAGCTCCAGCGGATTCTTGCCGGGCGGCGCGTAGCCCATGTAGTAGCCGAGACGCATGAGTAGTGCGATGCTAAAGCCGTGGCGATCGCAGACCTAGCGCCAACGGCAGCGCTTGCGGATCTGCGCGCGAAGTACCGCGCTTTCATGGAGGAGCACGTCTATCCGAACGAGCAGGCGCTCGAGACGGACGACGCGCTCGTCGCCGCGTTGCAGGCGCGCGCCAAGGCGGAGGGGCTCTGGGCGCCGCACGTTCCGCCGGACGCAGGCGGCACCGGCACGGGCTTCCTCGCCTACGCGCACTTGAACGAGGAAATCGGCCGCTCGATCCCCGCACAGCTCGTGTTCGGCTGCCAGGCGCCCGACGCCGGGAATGCCGAGATCCTGCACCTGTTCGGAACGGACGACCAGAAGGAGCGCTGGCTGCGACCCCTCGTCGCCGGCGAGATCCGCTCGTTCTTCTCCATGACCGAGCCGGAGGTGTCCGGATCGGACCCGACGACGCTCCGCACGACCGCGCGCCGCGAGGGCGAGGAGTACGTGATCGACGGACACAAGTGGTTCTCGTCGAGCGCGCAGGGAGCTCGGTTCGGAATCGTGATGGCGGTCACCGATCCGGAGGCGCCCCCGCATTCGCGGATGAGCCAGATCATCGTGCCCTCAGACACGCCCGGCTTCGAGGTCGTCCGCCCGATCCCGGTGCTCGGCCACGAAGGCCACGGCTGGTCGACGCACTGCGAGGTCCGCTACACCGGCGTGCGCGTTCCGGTGGAGAACGTCCTCGGCGAGCCCGGGGACGGCTTCCGGATCGCGCAGAAGCGGCTCGGGCCAGGCCGGATCCACCACGTCATGCGCTGGCTCGGCCAGATGCAGCGCGCTTTCGAGCTCATGTGCAGGTACGCGTTGGAGCGCGAGGCTTTCGGCTCGCGTCTCGCAGACAAGCAGACGATCCAGAACTGGATCGCCGACTCGGCGGCCGAGATCCACGCCTGTCGCCTGATGACGCTCGACGCCGCGCGGAAGATCGACGAGGGCGACGAGGCGCGGGTCGAGGTTTCGGTGATCAAGTTCTATGCGGCCCGGGTGCTCGGCGAGGTGATCGACCGCGCGATCCAGGTGCACGGCGCGCGCGGCCTCACCGACGAGACGCCGCTCGCCGCGATGTACACGACCGCCCGCGCCGCACGGATCTACGACGGGCCCGACGAGGTGCACCGGATGGTCGTCTCCCGGCGCATCCTGAAGGCGTTCGAGAGCGGGGACGGCTGGCAGTTTCAGTAAACCGCGCGGTGACGCTGGCGTCGCGGCCCACTGGCTTCCCGAGCGAGGAGAACTTTGCGCTGGTCGAGTCGCCGGTGCCGGAGCCCGGTCCGGGCGAGGCGCTCGTCCGCGTGCTCTGGACGTCCGTCGACCCCTACCAGCGCGGCCGCATGAGCACCTCGCGCTCGTACGCGAAGCACGTCGAGATCGGCGAGGTGATGACCGCGCAGTCCGTCGGCGAGGTGGTCGAGAGCAACGACCCGCGCTTCGAGCCGGGCGACATCGCGGTCGGGACGCTCGGCTGGCAGGAGTACGCCGTCGCTCGCGCGGGCGCGCTGCGCAAGCTTCCCGACGGGATGCCGCCGCAGATGGCCCTGCACGTGTTCGGGACGAACGGGCTGACGGCGTATTTCGGGCTCTTCGACGTCGGCCAGCCGCGGCCGGGCGACACCGTGGTCGTCTCCGGCGCGGCAGGAGCGGTCGGCCAGGTCGTGGGACAGCTCGCGAAGATCGCCGGATGTCGAGCGGTCGGGATCGCCGGCGGCCCGGAGAAGAAGGCGGATCTCCTCGACTTCTACGGCTACGACGCGGCGATCGACTACAAGGCCGACGACGTGCGCGCGGAGCTCAAAGCGGCCTGTCCCAACGGTGTGGACGTGTACTTCGACAACGTCGGCGGCGAGATCTCGGCGGCCGTGCACGCGCGGCTCAACGTGGGTGCGCGCATCGCCATCTGCGGCCAGGTCTCCCAGTACAACCTCGAGCAGCCGCAGCCGACCTTCCACCCGGGCCTGCTGGTCGTCTCCCGGGCGCGGATGGAGGGCTTCCTGATCTACGACTATGCCCACCGCTTCGACGAGGCGCTCCCACGCCTTGCCGCGTGGGTCGCCGAGGGCCGGATCCGCCACAAGGAAGACGTCCTCGAGGGCATCGAGCGCGCACCCGAGGCGTTCCTGCGCATGCTCCGCGGCGAGAACCAGGGCAAGCAGCTCGTTCGCGTGAGCTAGACCGGCGGAGCCATCCCGACGCCGTCGACCCGCGGGCCCGGCACGTTGGGAAAGCGGAACTTCAGCGGCTCGCGGCCGGGCTGGACGATCCACGCCTGGCCGGTCTCCTCGTCGCGGGCCGCGAGGAGGACGGCGTTGGCTACGTCGGCGGGCCTGAGGAGGGGGAAGCCGGCGTCCGTAAAGGCGTCGCGCAGCTCGTCCACCATAGGCGTGTCGACGAAGCCGGGATTGACCATGTTGATCCGGATCCCGCGGGCGGCCAGCTGCGGTGCGACCGCGCGCACGAAGCCGACAACCGCGTGCTTCGTGAGCGTGTAGATCACGTCGGTCTCCGTCGGGATCAGCCCGGCGAGCGAGGCTGTGACGACGATCGCGCTGCCCGGGGCCATCGTGGAGGCAAGGCGCCTCACGCCGTAAACGACCCCGTCGACGTTGGCGCCCAGCACGCGGCGGTACTCCTCGTCGGTCAGCGCCGCCACGTCTGCCGCGTGCGTCACGACGCCCGCGTTCAGGCAGAAGAGCTGCGCCGGCTCGACCGACTGCCACGCGGCTGAATCGGACACGTCGAAGCCGTCCTGCAGGTCGAGCGAGCGCACCTCGGCGCCCTCTGCCTCGAGCCGCTCGACGATCGCGCGCCCGATCCCCGAAGCGCCGCCCGTGACGAGGGCCGTCTCAGGGAACAAGGACGACCTTCCCGACGTGCTTGCGCTCGTCGATCAGCCGGTGCGCGGCCGGGGCTTCCGCGAGGGGGAACTCCGCGCCGACAACGGGCCGGATCGCCCCCTGCTCCCAGAGTACGACGAGCTCGCCGATTGCGGCGCGCACGACATCGGGACGCAGCCGCATCAGCCGGCCCAGGTAGAACCCGACGAGCCCGACGTTTCGTCCCACGATGAGCGCCGGGTCGACCTGCGGCCACATCCCGC
>JAWVDL010000234.1:0-7755 GCA_033857355.1 Gaiellaceae bacterium
TCGACTCCCGAGACATGGATCCCGTAGCCCTCGTTCGAGACGGCATGGCGCTCCTTGGGCGTCTTGAGCGGGAGCGCCTCTTCCTCGGCGACCTGATCGGTCTTCAATCGCTGCAGCACCTTGCTCACGATCTGGCCGGTGCCGAGCTTCCCCGAGCCGAGCGCGAGGTAGAAGTCCTCGGCCTTCTTGAAGCCGGAGTCGCGGATCACCTGGGCGAGGAGCGGCGAGCCGGCGAGCTTGCGATACGGGAGGTTCTGCCCCTTCAGCGCCTGCTCGAGCGCGACGCGTCCCTTCTGCTCCGACTCCTCCCGCGTCTCGCGCGAGAACCACTGGCGGATCTTGTTGCGCGCCCGCGACGAGGCGGCGACCTTCATCCAGTCGCGCGAGGGGCCGCGGCCGGATTTCGACGTGAGGATCTCGACGATCTCGCCGCTGCGGAGCCGGTAGTGCAGCGGGACGATGCGACCGTTCACCTTCGCGCCGACGGTGCGGTGGCCCACGTCGGTGTGGATCGCGTAGGCGAAGTCGATCGGTGTCGCGCCGGACGGAAGCGTCTTGACGGCGCCCTTCGGCGTGAAGACGAAGACCTCGTCGTCGAAGAGGTCGGTGCGGAAGCTGCGCATGAACTCGCGCGGATCGGCCTCGTCGGACTGGTTCTCCATCAGCTGCCGCACCCAGGCGAGCCATTCCTCGTCGGGCCCTGACGCCTTGCCGCGCTTGTAGATCCAGTGCGCGGCGATCCCGAGCTCGGCCTCCTCGTGCATCTCGCGCGTGCGGACCTGGATCTCGAGCGGCCGGCCCTCGGGCCCGATCACGGTCGTGTGCAGCGAGCGGTAGCGGTTGAACTTCGGCATGGCGACGAAGTCCTTGAAGCGGCCGGGCATGGGCTTCCAGAGCGAGTGGATGAGGCCCAGCGCCCCGTAGCAGTCGCGCGTTCCCTCGTCGCCCGAACGCTCGACGGTGACCCGCATGGCCGTCAGGTCGTAGATCTCGTTGAACTCGCGGCCCTTCTTGGCCATCTTGTCGTAGATGGAGTAGAAGTGCTTCGCGCGGCCCGAGATCTCGGCGGGGATGTCGACCTTGTCGAGCTCGAGCTGGAGGACGCGCGAGGCCTCGGCGACGTGCTCTTCGCGATCGGTGCGGCGCTCGCTCACCATCGCCTTGATCTCCTCGTATTTGCGCGGATGCAGAGTCTCGAACGCGAGGTCCTCGAGCTCCCACTTGAGCGCGTGGATGCCGAGGCGATGCGCGAGCGGCGCATAAACCTCGAGCGTCTCCTTCGCCTTTCGGATCTGCGTCTGCTTGCCGAGGTACTCGATCGTGCGCAGGTTGTGGAGCCGGTCGGCGAGCTTGATCAGGATCACGCGGACGTCGTCCGCCATCGCGACGATCAGCTTGCGGTAGTTCTCGGCCTCGGCCTGCTCCCGACTCTGGAACTGGATTCGTGTCAGCTTCGTAACGCCTTCGACGAGTCTTGCCACGTCGTCTCCGAACTCGGCGCGGATCTCCTCGGGGGACGTGTCCGTGTCCTCGACCACGTCGTGCAGGAGGGCCGCGGCGATGGTCTGCTCGTCGAGCCGAAGCTCCGCGCAGATCTTGGCCGCGCCCCACGGATGGATGATGAAGTCCTCGCCCGAGCCGCGGACCTGCCCCTCGTGCGCCTTCTCGGCGTACCTGAATGCACGGATCAGGAGGTCGCGGTCGACCTGCGGGTTGTAGGCCGCTACAGCCTCGAGCAGCTCGTCGACGAGGTCCTGATGTTTCTCAGCTGACTCGACGACCGACATACCCCAATTGTACGCGCGGGGTGTGCGGTTCCCTCCGCGGGGGGACGACAGCTCACGCGAAGGAGCGCAACCTCCGATGGAGAAATGGTGACGTCCGTGTCGAGATTCCGCCGCCGCGAGAAGCGCAAGACCGCCGAGCTGGCCCGCTTGCTGGCCGCGCTCGACTCGATCGCGTCCGAGCGCCCCGCACGTGCCCGCCGCGTGCGGTTTTCGCTAGGCAGCGCGCGCTAGGCGACCGCCCGCCAGCAGCTCTCTGAACGTCTGGGACTCGAGCAGGTGGCGCTTGCCGCCGGTCTCGGCCAGCTCGAGCTCGGCGAAGATCGCGGCCGCGTCGGGGTTGCGCGCGCCCTCGTCCTTGCGGTACTCGGCTTTCAGCCAGTCGCGCAGGTCGGCGTAGCCGTCGGGAGCGTCGAAGACCCGGCGGACGACGAGCTGAGGCGCGACCGTGCCGTTCCAGCGGTTCTCCTCGAGCCTGAACGCGACGTCGTAGCGGCCGACCCGTCGGAAGCGGTCGAGCTGACTGCCGAAGCGGAAGGCGATTGCGCTGCCCGCATCGCGGCCCTCGTGCCGGACCCGGAAGCGCAGGTGCTTCCCCTCCCCCACCGTGGCCAGGTCACCGAGCTCGCAGTCGCCCGCGAGGAGGGTCACGTCGGGGTTGCCGAGCCCGAAGGGCGCGAGCTGCCGCAGCTCCTCGCAGAGGTCGAGAGTCAGCCGCGTTCCCGGCGGCAGCACTGCGTCGATGCGCGTGACCGGCTGGAGATCTTCGTCGCCGAGCGCCAACTCGGCCTGCGCCGCGAACGCCTGTGCAAAGGCCTCGATTCGGTCGGGGTGGATCGAGAGCCCTGCAGCGGCGCGGTGGCCGCCGAAGCGCTCGAGGTGCGACGAGCAAGCGCCGAGCGCGGCGTGGAGGTCGAAGGAGGGGATCGACCGGCCCGAGCCCTTCCAGTCGCCGTCGCCGCCGGCGATCAGCACGACCGGCCGGTTGAAGCGCTCGGCGAGCCGCGAGGCGACGATGCCGATCACGCCCTCGTGCCAGTTCTCGTCGGCCAGCACGTAGCCGCGCCGGCGCTGCTCGGCCTCCGGCCACTCGTCGACTTTTGCTGCGGCCTCACGGGCGATGCGCTGCTCGACGGCCTGCCGCTCGCGGTTCAGCTCCTCGAGCTCGCGCGCGAGCGTGCGCGCAACCTCGACGTCGTCGGTCAGCAGCAGCTCCAGAGCCGCACCCGGGTGCCCCAGCCGTCCAGCGGCGTTGATGCGCGGGCCGAGGCGGAACCCGCACGCGCTCGAATCGATCGCCGCCGGGTCGACCCCCGCGACCTGCATCAGCGCGCGCAGGCCGGACTTCTGCGTGCGCGCGAGCCCGCGTAGGCCGGCGATTGCGAGCGACCGGTTCTCGCCGACGAGCGGCACGACGTCGGCGATCGTTGCCAGGGCGACGAGGTCGAGGTGCCGCTTGAGCTCGTCGGAGTCGGCTCCGAGCAGCGCCTGCGCGAGCTTGAAGACGACGCCCGTCCCGCACAGCTCCGGGAAGGGGTAGTCGGACGGACGCGTGGCGACGATCGGGCAATCTGGAAGGACGTCGCCCGGACGATGGTGGTCGGTGACGATCACCTCGAGCCCGCGCGCCTTCGCCTCGGCGACCTCGGCGGCGGCGGTGATTCCGCAATCGACGGTCAGGACGAGCCCGCAGCCCTCGTCGGCGAGCCGCTCGAGCGTCTGCCCGGCGAGCCCGTAGCCCTCCTCGAAGCGGCTCGGAAGATGCCATTCGACGTCGGCATCGAGCGCGCGCAGGGTCAGCACCGCGAGCGCTGTCGCGCAGATGCCGTCGACGTCGTAGTCGCCGTGCACGCAGATGCGCTTGCCGGCCGCGATCGCGGCGCGGATCCGCTCGACCGCGACGGCCATGTCCCCGAGCAAGAACGGGTCGTGCAGCGGCTGCTCGCCGGCGAGGAAGGCGCGTGCCTCCTCGGGGTCGCCATACCCGCGCCGGACGAGAACGCTGGCCGTGATCTCGCTGATGTCGAGCTCCTTTGCAAGAGCGCTCGACGACCGGGGCGGGCACGGACTGAGTGTCCAAGTGCCCTCGTGCATGTCCATTCACCGTAGGCACGGCGTCGGACGGAGCCGGGCCGTTTTTCCCTAGAACACGCGCGAAAGGGTCACGAATCCGTGCCGTCTCACTCACGTGGGAGCTGGACGCCGAGGAGCGTCAGCACGGCGACGAGCGCGAGGAGCGACAGCGCACCGGCCACGATCCAGCGCTGGTGGCGACTCGCGCGGAGGCCGTCCCACGCGACCCGTCCCCAGAAGACGAGGATGCCCAGTGCGACCGCGACGAACACGACGATCACCGGTGCGAGCAGCGCCGCCTTCTCGAGCGGCCAGCTCAGCAGCCATGACGCGAGCAGCACCAGCGCGGTCACCGCGAAGGACACGAGAACGAGCCTGGCGCTCACGAGCCCGAGGGTATCCTCCGGTTCGTGGTCGAGGCGAACTACACGTCCGGCGAGGACTACGTGGTCGAGTTCCTCGGGTACCGCTTCGGCTTCAACGCATACGACTTCGAGCAGCGCGTGACGGCGGCCGCCGTGAAGCTCGGGCTGATCAGCGGCAACGAGCTGGACGAGGACGAGACCAGCGATCTCGTCGAGCTCGCGGCGGACGGACGCATCGACGAGCCGCGCAGTCCCCTCGGCCGCTATCTCGTCCGCCACTGGGAACGGCTGTCGCTCCTCGACGGCGAGTCCCTCGTCTACTGGGTGCGCAAGCTCGTCTTCCGCGGCGCCTGGCTGGACCACCGCGTCAAGGAGGGCCTGCTCGAGGTGGCGTGGGAGGAAGACGTGGCGGACTTCGGCTACCGCGACCCGCGTGGAGGACGCGCGCTCCTCGAGCTTGCGCCGGTCCCGTCCTGGCACGAGCTGCAGTTTCGCCGGTGAGGTCGCCCGGCCGGTTCGTCGCCGCCATGGTGCCGTTCTTCGCGGCCCTGCTCTGGCTCGACCGCTACGTCGACCGGCGCGGACAGCTCCTCCTCGGCGCCGCCGCCTGGCTCGTGCTGCTCCTCGCGGCTCGAGCGCTTCCGGCCGACCGCCGCGCCCAGGTCGCGATCGTCGTCGTCGCCGCCACCTGCGCGGAGCTGACCGGCTCGATCCTCTGGGGCGTCTACTCCTACCGGCTCGGGAACCTTCCTACCTTCGTCCCGCCCGCCCACGGGCTCGTGTACCTGACCGGGCTCTCGCTCAGCCGCATGCTCGCCGGACGGGAGCGCGCGCTCGTCGGCGTCGCGCTGACAGGCGCGCTCGGCTGGGGACTTGCCGGGCTGACCGTGCTCCCGCGCCTCGACGTGGCCGGCGCGATCGGAGTGCCGCTCCTGGCCGTGTTCCTCTGGCGCTCGGGCTCCCGTGGGGTGTACGCCGGTGTCTTTCTGACCGTCGCCGCACTCGAGCTCTACGGAACCGCCGTGGGGACGTGGCAGTGGCACGCGACCCTGCCGGGGCTGGGGATCCCCGACGGCAATCCGCCCAGCGGAGTCGCCAGCGGCTACGTCTGCTTCGACGTCCTGGCCCTCGCGATTAGTCCGTGGATCCTCGCCCGCCTTCGTTGGAACGAACGGGGCTGCGGCGTCACGGTGTAGGGCGGCCCGCAACGCCGCAGAGACCCGATCGTTCGGAGGATCGGGCTGCGGCCTGCCGATCCTCCGCACACAGCTTGGTTGAGCCAAAAATCCGCGCATGCCCCCAAAAGGGGAGTGAAGCGAGGCGGTGAACCACCCCTTGGGGGAGGAATCAAGGGGTTCCGGTCGAGCAGAGTACGGAGCGTCGACAGTCATTGCAGAGCCCCAATGCGGTGGGGCTCGCGAAGACCAAACGAAAGGCGCCGATGCGGCGGGCGCCTTTCACCGACACCAGCACTACCGGGACGGAACCGATGCGGCGGGTTCCGTCCCGTTTTCGCGTTGTACGCTCGACGGGTGGAGTTTCGCGTGCTCGGGCCGCTCGAGGTCCTCGAGGAGGGCCGTTCGATCCCGCTGCCCGGCCGGAAGGCCCGCGCGGTGCTCGTGCTCCTGCTGCTGGAGGCAAACCGGGTCGTTCCGCTCGACCGGCTGGTCGACGGATTGTGGGACGAGGCGCCGCCCGAGACCGCGACGAAGACGCTCCAGGTCTACGTCTCGCAACTGAGGAAGGCGCTCGGGGCGGAACGGATCCAGACGCATGGTCGCGGCTACTCGCTGACCGCCGGGCCCGACGAGCTCGACGCGGCTCGCTTCGAGCGGCTCGCCGGCGAGGGCCGCTTCGACGATGCGCTCGCCGTCTGGCGGGGCCCGGCGCTCGCCGACTTTCGGGAAGAGCGCTTCGCGCGCGACGCCGCCGCCCGGCTCGAGGAGCTGCGGCTCGGTGCGGAGGAGGGACGGATCGACGCCGAGCTCGCGGCCGGGCGCGATTCGCAGGTCGTCGCGGATCTGGAGCGGCTCGTCGCCGAGCATCCGCTCCGGGAGCGACTCCGCGGCCAGCTCATGCTCGCGCTCTACCGCTCGGGACGCCAGTCCGAGGCTCTCGAGCTCTTCCGGCGCACGCGTGCAGAGCTCGTGGACGCGCTCGGGGTCGAACCCGGACCGGAGCTGCAGGAGCTACACCGCGCGATTCTGGCGCAGTCTCCTGAGCTCGCCGCCGCGCGCCGGCGGCCCGCCGCGCCCACCTCTGAGGCCGCGACCCCGTCACGCGACCCGGTCCTCGTCGCCGTGGCCGCCCTCCTGGCGACCGCAGCGGTCGTGGCGATCGTCCTCACGGTCGCGCATCGAGGACACACGGCCGACTCGCGCGAGCTCGGCGGCTTCGTGGTGAAGGTCGACAACCTCTTGCGCCAGTCGAGCGACGGACGAGCCTCGATCGGCAAGACGATCGCCGCGGCGCTTGCGTGCCGGCTCCCGCCGCGGGCGGCGGCCCGGCAGATCACGGCCGCGGAGCGGAACCGGCAGAGCCTGCTCCAGCAGGTCGCAGCGCTGCGAGTGCCCGACGAGCCGCAGGCGATCCAGCTGTCCGCTCTCTTCCAGCGCGCTCTCGCCGCGTCGATCGCCGCGGACTGGCGCTACCGCGACTGGCTCGCCGGGCTGAAGACATGCCCTCGCGGTGCGAGCCTCCCGGCAGCGGTCGCCGCGGCCGACGCGCGGTCGACGAGGCTCAAGACGGTCTTTGTCCGGGTCTGGAATCCCCTGGCCGTCCGCTACGGGCTCCCCGCGCGAGGCCCGAGTCAGATTTAGGCCGTTGCGAAGCACCGCCCGCCGGTGTGGACGAGCCACCAGGTGCGGATCAACTCGAGCGGCACATGGTCGGTGCAGACGGTGCCGCCCGTCTCGTGGACGGCCCGCCAGCTCTGGCCCGCGTGGTGTAGGAAGGTCACGGTCCGCTCCCGGCCCGCGACCTCGAACCGGGCCACGGCATACGTGTCCCCGCCGAGCCGGCCGTAGAACGTCCGCGGCAGAGGGCCACGGGCGCCGGGATGTGCGGTTGCGTAGGTCGCGAGCAATGCAGCCTTCACGCGCGACGCGATGACGAGGTTCTCGGCCATGGGCTCGTCGCCGCAGGCGAGCACCGGGGTTGCGAGGCAGGCGGCGAGGACGAACGGTGTGGTGAGGAGCAGGAGTCGTTTCATGTCCCCACCGTGGCCGACGCGGGCTGTGCCCGGGCAAAGGCCCGGTTAAGAGCTATTCGCGGTCGGGGTACGCCACCGTCCGGAACGGCCACGCTTCGGCGATCCAGGCCCGCACCGCCTGCTCCAGAACGGGATCCAGCCCCTGCTCCCACGCGCTCCTGCGCACCCACATGTGCACGCGCACGTCCGCGTGATCGACCTCGTAGAGATAGACGCAGCCGAGGCAGACGTCCTCGTCGGGGCTCATCACCGTGTACGCGAACGACCGCCGAAGCTGGAACTCCTTCTGGTGCCAGCCGAGGTCGACGAGGTTCTGCTCGAG
>JAWVDL010000235.1:0-9685 GCA_033857355.1 Gaiellaceae bacterium
GCCGCCAGCCGCGGGCACGCAGCTCGCCGAGCACGCCCGGCACCTCCGGGAAGGGCGGCCACTCGGGTAGCGAGCGCCCGAGCGCGTCGGGATCGGAGAGCTCGACTTCCTCCTCCGCAGCGAGGCGGCGCAGCGCCTCAGCCAGCACGGCGCGGTAGGACCGCGTGGGATCCTCGCGCTCGATCTCGGGCTCGAGCTCGTGGTAGCGGGCGAGCAGGCGGCCGGCGGCGTCCTCGCCGAAGCTCCGAGCGAGCTCGGCGCGGATGCCCCCGTTCCAGTCGATCAACGTCCCGTAGCAGTCGAAAGTCGCCCAGCGCTCCACGCGCTGGAGCTTACGCAGGCACGTATGCCTGAAGCTCCCAGCCGTGCTCGGCCAGCCAGCGCCGCTCTTCTCGATAGCCCGGACGCGCCGCGGCCACGAGCTGCCAGAAGCGCGGCGAGTGGTTCGGCTCCCGCAGATGGCAGAGCTCGTGCACGACGACGTACCGCGCGACCTCGGGCGGCGCGAGCACGAGCCGCCAGTTGAACGAGAGCGTGCCGCGCGAGGAGCATGAGCCCCAGCGTGTCCGTTGGTCGCGGATCGCGATGCGCTCGAACGAGACACCGAGTCGCAGCGCCTCCGCGGCGGCGAGCTCGTGCAAAAGCGAGCGCGCCCGCTGACGCCCTTCGCGTTGCGTCATGGGCTCGAGCGCCAGCTCAGGCTCACGCGTACGTGCGAGCTGGCGCGCGAGCCAGCCCTCGTGCTGGTCGAGCAACGCGCGAATCGTCCGCTCGGAGGTACGAAGCGGTACGACGACCTCGGGCGGTCGGCCCGGCGAGACGACAATGCGGGCGCGACGAGCCCTGGCGGACTCCCGCACCTGCACCTCGACCAAGCGACCTCCGACGGGGACGAGCCTCACCCGTCCCAGGCTACGCGGTGACCCGGTCCCCCTCGGTCCACTTGCGCACGACGATGCAGGCGTTGTGACCGCCGAAGCCGAACGAGTTCGACAAGCCGATCTCGATCTCCGCGTTGCGGGACTCGTTCGGGATGTAGTCGAGGTCGCACTCGGGATCGGGCGACTCGTAGTTGATCGTCGGCGGCAGCTCGCCGCGGGTGACCGCAAGCGTCGTGAACACGGCCTCCACCGCGCCGGCGGCGCCGAAGCAGTGTCCGGTCGCGCCCTTGGTCGACGAAACGGGGGTCTTGCGCGCGTTCTCCTCGCCGAGCGCGAGCTTGATCACGCGCGTCTCGCTCGAGTCGCCGAGCGGCGTCGAGGTGGCGTGCGCGTTGATGTAGCCGACCTCGGACGGATCGACGCCGGCGTCGGTGAGCGCCATCTTCATCGCGCGGGCCGGGTTTTCTCCAGTCGGGTCCGGCTCGGTCATGTGCGCGGCATCCGAGGAGACGCCGTAGCCGAGCAGCTCGGCGTAGATCTTCGCGCCGCGGGCGCGCGCGTGCTCGAGCTCCTCGAGGACGAGGATCGCAGCGGCTTCTCCCATCACGAGTCCGTCGCGCTCGCCGTCGAACGGGCGAGAGGCATGCTTCGGATCGTCGTTCCGCCGCGAGAGCGCGCGCATGGCATCGAAGCCGGCGATCCCGACACGCGAGATCGGCGCCTCGGTCCCGCCGGCGAGCATCACCTCGGCGCGCCCGAGCCGGATCGCGTCGACGCCGTCCCCGATCGCCATGTTCGAGGCCGCGCAGGCCGTGCACTGGGAGGCCAGCGGCCCCTTCGTGCCAAGCTCGATCGAGAGCCAGCCCGCGCCCATGTTGGGGATGATCGAGGGGATCGAGAAGGGATTCACGCGGTCGGGGCCTCGCTCCTTGAGCGTGTCGTAACAGTCCTGGAACGACTGCAGACCGCCGATCCCGGTGGCGACCGAGCCACCGACGCGGTCGGGCTCGGAGGCGATGTCGATGCCGGAATCGGCCTCCGCCTGGCGTGCAGCGGCGAGAATCATCTGCGCGAAGCGGTCCATCCGGCGCGCTCGCTTGCGCTCGATCCAGGTCGTGGGGTCGAAGTCCTTCAGCTCGCAGGCGAAATGGACGGGGTAGTCGGTGTGGTCGAAGAGCGTGATCTCCTCCGCCCCACACTCGCCGGCGAGCAGGTTCGACCAGGACGACTCGACGTCGTTCCCGAGCGGCGTTACCGCGCCGAGGCCCGTGATGACGACTCTGCGTCTCCCGTTCATGCTCATGTCACATCCCCAGCCCGCCGCCGACAACCAGCACTTCGCCCGTGATGAACGCCGCTGCGTCGGAGCAGAGGAAGCGTACCGCGCCCGCAACGTCCTCAGGATCGCCGAGCCGGCCGAGCGGAGTGAGCGAGAGCATCTGCTCCTTCGCCTCCTCGGGGATCACCTCCGTGAGAGCGGTCTTGATGTAGCCGGGCGCGATCACGTTGGCGCGCACGCCGCGGCTCCCGAGCTCCTGGGCGAGCGACTTCGTGAAGCCGATGATCCCCGCCTTGGACGCCGCATAGTTCGTCTGGCCCCAATTGCCGTGGATGCCGACGATGCTGGAGAGGTTCACGATCGCGCCGGCGCGCCGCTTCATCATTCCTCGGCTCACCGCTCGGCAGGTGTAGAAGACCGAGCTGAGGTTCGTCTCGATCACCGCGCGCCAGTCGTCGTCCGGCATTCGTGCCAGGACACCGTCGCGCGTCGTGCCGGCTTTGTTGTCGAGGATGTCCAGGTCGCCCGCTTCCTCGACGAGCCGCTTGGCATCCTCGGCGTTCGAGACGTCCGCCTGAATGGCGCGACCGCCGATCTCGCCGGCGATCGCCTCGGCCTCGTCCTGTCCTGACCGGTAGCCGACGACGACGCTCGCCCCCGCCGACGAGAGCTCGCGAGCGATCGCAGCGCCGATGCCGCGGGAGCCGCCGGTGACGAGTGCCTGCTTGCCTTCGAGCGAAGCGAACGCGTGCTCAGGCAAGTGCTTCTTCGAGCTCTTCCAGCGATTCGAGGCTGTTGACGGAGACGGCCTTCACGCTCCTGTCGATCCTCTTCAGTAAACCGCTCAACACGTTGCCGGGACCGACCTCGACGAACACCGTCACACCCTGGCCGATCAGCTCGCGCGCCGCCTGCGTGAACCGCACGGGCGCGGTCAGCTGGTCGACGAGGAGCGTGCGGAGCCGCTGCGCGTCCTCGAGCTTCGCCGTGACCGTCGACATGAACGCCGCACGCGGCTCGGCGAAGTTGACGCGCTCGATGGCCGGCTTCAGGCGGTCGGCGGCGCGCGCGACGAGCGGGCTGTGGAATGCACCCGAGACCTTGAGCTTGACGGCGCGACGCGCGCCCTCGCGCGTCGCCTCGTCGCAGCACTCGTCCACCGCGGGAGACTCGCCCGAGACGACGATCTGTCCGGGACAGTTGTAGTTCGCCGGCCACACGCCGACGATCTTGCGGCAGAGGCTCTCCACGACCTCGTCCGCGAGGCCCAGGATCGCCGCCATCGAGCCCGGACGGTCGCGGGCCGCGGCGGACATCGCGAGGCCGCGCTCGCGCACGAGCCTGATCGCCTCGTCGACGGACATCGCCTGTGCCGCGCCGAGAGCTGCGAACTCGCCGACGGAGTGCCCGACGACGAAGTCGGGGCGGATCCCACGGGCGAGGATCGCCTGGTTGATCGCAAGCGAGGTCGCGACGAGCGCGGGCTGCTGCACCTCGGTGTCGACCATCTGCTCGAGCGGTGTGTCGAAGCAGAGCTTCACGAGGTCGAGCCCCGACGCCTCGCTGCCGACGCGGTAGACCTCCATCGCCTCCGGCACCGCC
This sequence comes from Gaiellaceae bacterium, assembly GCA_033857355.1. Classification (GTDB taxonomy): domain Bacteria; phylum Actinomycetota; class Thermoleophilia; order Gaiellales; family Gaiellaceae; genus UBA5186. The sequence continues at coordinate 3,763 of JAWVDL010000235.1, forward strand.
TCGGCGATGTCCTTCCCCATGCCTGCCTCGAGCGCGCCCTGGCCGGGGAACATGAACGCAATTTTTCCGGTCCTCACGCTGCCTGCCTCCCGTTCGTCCATTCGATCAGACTCGATCCCCACGTCAACCCTGCACCCATCCCGGTCATGAGCACGAGCGCACCGGGCTTCAGGCGTCCATCGGCTTCGGCGTCGGCCAGGGCGAGCGGGATCGACCCGGACGAGGTGTTGCCGTATCGGTCGACGTTCACGATCACCTTCTCCTTCGGGAAGCCGAGCTTTGCGGTCGCATGGTCGATGATCCGGATGTTCGCCTGATGCGGGACGTAAACGTCGACGTCGTCGACCGTCTTGCCGCACTCGTCGAGGATCTTCTGCGCGGACGAGACCAGGACCCGGGTGGCGAACTTGAACACCTCGCGGCCGTTCATCTTGACGAAGCGCTCGGGATCCTCGAACTTGCGCGAGCCGCTGCCGGGCAGCCAGAGACTGTCGCCCCCGCCGCCGTCGGCCCCGAGCTCGAAGCCGAGGAATCCCCCCGATTCGACGCGCTCGATCACAACCGCTCCGGCCCCGTCGCCGAACAGGACAAGCGTCGAGCGGTCGGTCCAGTCGAGAATCGAGGACAGGACGTCGCCGCCGATCACGAGCGACTTCTTCGAGAGCCCCGCCGCGACCATCCCGTAGGCCTGCGCGATCGCGTACATGAAGCCCGTGCAGCCCGCGGAGAGGTCGTACGCGGCCGCGTCGGGCATGCCCAGCTTGTCCGCGACGATCGCTGCGGTAGACGGGAAAGCCATGTCGGGCGTGACGGTGGCGACGATCAGCACGTCGATCTCCGCCGGATCGACCCCCGCCTGCTCGAGCGCGCGCTCGGCCGCGGGGATGGCCAGCTCGGACATCGCAAGCTCTCCAGGCTCGGCGAGCCTGCGCTCGCGGATGCCCGTGCGCGTGACGATCCACTCGTCCGTGGTCTGGACGAGCTCCTCGAGATCCGCGTTGGTCACGATCCGGTCCGGCACGTTGCAGCCGAGGCCGGTGATCGAGATGGGCCTCCCGTTCGCGGAGCCGATCACGGTTCCGCTCCCACCGCGAAGGTCAGCGTGCCGCGCACTGCGAGCTCGCCGTCCACGGTCGCCCGTGCCTTGCCCCGGCCGATCGGGCCGCGCACCGTCTCGACGTCGCACTGCAGCCGCAGAACGTCGCCGGGACGCACGACGCGCTTGAAGCGCAAGTCGTCGATGCCGGCGAAGAGCGCGAGCTTGCCGCGGTTCTCCTCCTGCGAGAGCACGGCCAGGGCCCCGGCCTGGGCGAGCGCCTCGACCATCAGCACGCCCGGCATGATCGGGTTGCCTGGGAAGTGACCCGCGCAGTCCTCCTCACGCACCGTCTTCTGCGCAACGACACGCAAGCCAGGCTCGAGCTCGAGCACCTCGTCGAGCAGCAGCATCGGCGCCCGGTGCGGCAGGATCGCCTCGATCTCTGCGCGCTGGAGCGGAAGCGTCAGGGTCACGCGACGTCGCGCGTTTCGAGCCGCTCGCGGAGCCGGTTGCGACCGCGGTGCGCATAGCACTTCGCGGTGCCGACCGGCATGCCGGAGGCGGTCGAGATCTCCTCGAACGAGAAGCCGAGCGCGTCCTTCAGGACGACGACCCGCGCCTGATCCGACGGGATGCCGGCCAGGGAGTCGTGCAGCTCGGAGCGCAGTGAGGCCAGATCGGCCTCGCGGGCGGGATCGGCGTCGGACGAGACCCGCTCGTCCTCGTACAGCGGCTCGTGCAGCCGCGCCCGCTGCCGCACCGCGACGTCGTGGCAGGTGTTCACCACGAGCCGGTGCAGCCACGTCGCGAACTGCGACTCCCCGCGGAACTGCTTGATCCGCACGCAGAGCTTCGCGAGCGACTCCTGGGCCGCGTCGCGGGCGTCCTCCTGGTCGCGGAGCAGGTGACGCGCGAGCTTCTCGACCTTCGGCGCGTGCCGCTCGCAGAGCGCGGCCAGAGCCCGCTCGTCGCCGTCCTTTGCCCGCTTGACCAAGATCGCGTCGCTCAGCCTCTCGTAGACGAGGACCCCTCCCGGACGGAGGGATCGTTCGATTGGACGCGGCTTGCGAAGGGGAGGTTGCACGGTCGGTAACTAGTCTAAGCATCGGTGGACGACTCGCTGTCTCCCGAGGCCGTGTCGCCCCTGCTGCGCGGGCGTTTCGGGCGGGAGCGGTACGTCTACGCGGAGGTCACGGCCTCGACGCAGCGCCTGCTCGGGCCCGGCGACCCCGAGGGTGCCGTTGCCACGACCGAGGAGCAGACGGAGGGCCGCGGGAGGCTCGGCCGCGAGTGGCTGGCGCCGCGCGGCTCGAGCGTGCTCTGCTCGGTGCTGCTTCGCCCGACCCCGCCGGTCGAGCGCTGGCCGGAGCTCTCGCTCGTCGCCGGCGGCGCGGTTGCCGACGCAGTGCGGGAGGCGGGCGTCGAGCCGACGGTCAAGCACCCGAACGACGTGCTCGTCGGCGGGCGCAAGCTCTCCGGGATCCTCGCCGAGGCGCGCGACGGCACCGTCGTGCTCGGGATCGGCGTCAACGTCTTGCAGACAGCGAACGAGCTCCCCGCAGGCGCCACCTCGCTGCGGTTGGAGGGGGCGACCATTTCGCGGCCCGAGCTGCTCGCCGGAATTCTCGAGCGGCTCGAACTCGCTTACTCCGACTGGATCAGGGAAGCCTGAGCGTCGCGCTGCGGTTGCCGGCCGCGTCGAGCGCGACGGCGGTGACACGTCGGGGTGTGCCGGCGAACGGAACATGGAACGTGCCGCCCTTAGCCTGCGCCACGGTCCGCCGGCCGTTGATCGTGAGGGTGACGCGCGCGGGCTCGCTGACCGTGAACCGCAGCCGCGCGAGCGACAGAGCGCGCAGGCGCGGAGCCGTGGTGTCGATCCGGAACGGCGCGGTCTGCGTCACCGCGCCGAGCTGGTCGGCCACGGTCAACTCTGCCTTGTACGAGCCGTCGGGCACGCGTCCCTGGGCGGCGTCCCTGCCGTCCCAGCCCAGCCGCTGCGGGCCGACCCCGAGCGGGCCGTCGAAGACGGGGACGATCTCCGTCGTCCCGCGCAGAATGCGCAGCCTCGCCTGCACCGCGTAGGCGAGCGAGAACGGGAAGAAGACGGATTCGAGACGCCCGTCCCCGTTGGGGGAGAACGCGGACGGCGACGCGCCGAAGCCGGCCAGCGTCCGGTTGACCACGATCGAGACCGAGCCGGCGACGGTCTTGCCGCCCGCGGCGGCCGTGAGGACGATCCGGTACTCGCCGTCGGCCATTCCCTGGCCGCGGAAGACGAAGCTGTTGCGTCCGGCCGCCTTCGTGTCGGTGAACAGCGTTGCGACGACCGTGCCGTCGCGAAGCGTCAGCGACGCGGTCACGGTTGCCTGGCGCGTGAGCGTGTACGAGATGCGAGTCTCCTCGTCCTTGCCGTCGCCGTTCGGGCTGAAGGTCAGGCGCGACGCGGTCACCTGCTGCAGGGCGAGGGCGGCAGCCTTGCCGCCGATCGTGCCCGTCGCGGGACGGACGGTTGCTCCGGCGTCGATCCGCCATGAGTACGAGCCGGGCACCGCGAGCGTCGCGTCCCACGTGAAGTCGACCGCTGTGCCCGTTCCGGTCCCGGTCGCGACCACCGTGCCGACCGAGTCGGTCACGGTCACGGTCCAGGGCAAGGCGGCCGAGAGTCGCGCCGTGAACCGGATCGGCGCCCCGATCGCCCCGCGCACGGCCGGCGAGTAGAGCTTCGGGCCCCCGAACGCGGCCACTTCGCGCGCGATCGCAGGCAGCGTCGCGTAGAGGACCGCCCCAGGGCAGCTCGTGAAGCCGGTGTCGCGGTGGCCCGACACGGCCCGGAGCGGAATCGACATTCCCGGCGCGAAGCGCGGGTTTCCCCCGGAGAGGAAGTTCGAGGTCGAGAGCGGATCCACGTGCGCGACGTCGAGCCGCCACGCGAGCAGGCTCACGAGCGCTGCGCGGGCGGCAGGCGTGATCCCGGTGGACTCGAACGTGCCGATCAACGCAACCCCGGCCGAGCCGGTGTTGAAGCCCTGGGCGTGCGCGCCGACGACGTTGCGGTCGATGCCGCCGTAGCGACCCTCGAAGACCTGGCCGTAGCGATCGACGAGAAAGTTGTAGCCGATGTCCGCCCAGCCGTTCGACTTGACGTGGTACGCCTGGAAGCCTCGCATGAGCGCCGCGGACTGGGCCGCGGTGTACGAGTTGGTGCTCGCCGTGTGGTGGACGATCGCGGCGCTCAACGTGGTCGCGTAGACCGCGCCTTGGCGCCGGATGGGGACCGACTCGTCGGCGCCCCAGGCGGCCCGCGGAATGATCGCCGGCTGCGACGTGAGCGCGACCCGGCGCAGCGGCACCTTCGAGACCGGGCTCGAGACGAAGAACGCCCGGACCCTCGTGACGCGCCCTGACGTGCGGTACTGGATCGCGTTCGACTCTCCGGCCCAGATCGGGTTCCCGAGGTGCCACCCGTGCGACCCACGAGCCTCCGGCGTCCCGCTGTCGGGCAAATCCTCGGCCTCGGGCGCCGCGTCGATCCAGCCGCTCCAGCGGCCCGAGATGCTGCGCGTGCGGATCCGGACCGACCCGGAGCCCTGCCAATGAATCCCCACGACGTCGAACTCCCTCGAGGTCGACAGGCGAGCTTCCGCCGCATGCGCATCGCGCGAGACCACGGCCACGCCTGCGCCCTGAGCTGCGGCAGGCGCGACGAGGAGCGCGATCAAGGCGGCGAGAAACGGCTTCATGCGAACGACCCCGGAGGCGCCCAGGGTACCGAGCCGCCCTTCGGCGGCAAGGGTTTCGACCCTGCCGCTGATAGAGTTTTTACGTTGTGAAAACGCGCTTTCTGCGGGGATTTTTGGGCGTCGTGACGCTTGCCGTCGCCGTTCTCGCCCTGGCGTTTCCGGCCTCCGCGGCGCGGCCTCGCGTTCTTGCCGTTCACTTCGACCTCGAGGTCAACCCGGTCTCGCAGGGCTACGTCAACCACCAGCTGAAGCGCGCAGCGAGCGAGCACTACGACGCCGTGGTCATCCTGCTGGACACGCCCGGCGGCCTGCTCGAATCGATGCGAAAGATCTACCAGGCCGAGCTCGCGTCGCCGATCCCGGTGATCGTCTACGTCTATCCCGACGGTGCGCGCGCAGCCTCGGCAGGCGTCTGGATCAGCGAGGCGGCGGACATCCTGGCCATGGCTCCGCAGACGAACATCGGCTCGTCGACGCCCATCAACGGCACGGGGCAGAACATCGGCAAGGACCTGCGGCGCAAGGTGATCAACGACGCGGTCGCGTCCCTCACGGCGCTCGCCGAGCGTCACGGCCGCAACACGACCTGGCCGGCGCAGGCGGTACGGCAGGCGTCCAACCTCACCGCGAGCCAGGCGCTGAAGATGCACGTGATCGACCTCGTCGCTCCGAGCCTGCCCGCGCTCCTCACCCAGCTCGACGGCAGGAAGACGGTCCCGAAGGGCTTCACCCTCCATCTGGCCGGCGCTCAGGTCGACGAGGTGCACCCCTCGTTCTTCAACAAGTTCCTGAACGTCTTGATCGATCCGAACCTCGTCTCGTTGCTCTTCCTCGCGGGGATCGCGGGGATCGGCTTCGAGATCTTCCACCCGGGCGTCGTCCTCCCCGGCGCGCTCGGAGCGGTCGCTCTCATCCTGTCGCTCTTCGGCGCGTTCATCCTGCCCATCACGTGGGGCGGCGTCGCGCTCGTCGTGCTCGGGCTCGGGCTGCTGGTGATCGACGTGCACGTCGTGTCGCACGGAGCGCTGACCGTCGCGGGGCTGATCAGCCTCGCCGTCGGCGCGATCATGACCTTCAACAACGTGCCGCCGCCCTACCACGTGTCCAAGCCGCTCGTGATCTCCGTGGCGGTCGGGCTCGG
>JAWVDL010000236.1:0-3631 GCA_033857355.1 Gaiellaceae bacterium
GCAGGCCGCACGAAGAGTCCCGCCGCGGCCTTCTCGCCGATCGCGCGCTCGTCGCCGTTCAGCTTCACCGTGAACTGGCCCGCAGCGGGCTGGGCCTCCCGCAGCTCGATCTCCACGCCGGGCGCCAGGCCCTGGTCGTAGAACCAGTGCAGCAGGTCGCCGTCGTGCTCGGCGAGCCGCACGATCGTCGCGCGCGAGCCGGGCTGGAGGTCGGCGAGCGCCGAGAGATCGCGGTTCTCCTCCTGCTCGAAGGCCGGATCGACGGGCCAGCCGTGCGGACAGCGCTCGGGATGGCCCAGGCGGCCGTCGATCCGCTCGACCATCTCGTCGCTGAAGGTGTCGCCCAGCTCGTCGGCGTGCACGTGCGCCTCGGCGGCGGTGTAGCCCATGAAGTCGGTCAGCAGCCGCTCGATGATCCGGTGCTTTCGTACGACGCGCTGCGCTCGCACGCGACCCGACTCGGTCAGCAGCGCCTCCTTGTGCTCGCCGCGCTCGATCAGCCCGTCGGCCTCGAGCCGCTTGAGCATCTCGCCCGCCGACGCACGGGAGACACCGAGCATCTCCGCCACCCGCGAGGCGAGCGTGGGAGAGCCGGACGAAAGCGGACGGTACTCGCCGATCGGAAAGGCCAGGAAATAGATGGTTTCCAGGTATTCGTCGACGGAGTGACCCTGCGCCATGCAATTGCATCCTATGCGCGGACACGTTCTGTAAGGTGACCCTTACACGATGTCGACAGGCCAGATACTCCTCCTCGGCGCGATCGCCGGCCTGACGATCTTCATCGGCCTGCCGATCGGCCGCATGCACCGGGTCAGCCTCCAGACGAAGGGCTTTCTCAGCGCCGCCGCCACCGGCATCCTGATCTTCCTGCTCTGGGATGTCCTGTCGGGCGCGGTCAACCCGGTCGAGCAGGCGCTGAAGAACGGCCAGACCGGGCGGTTCGCCTGGTGGGCCACGATCCTCACGGTCGGCTTCAGCATCGGGCTCGTCAGCCTCGTGCTCTACGACGGCTGGATGAAGCGGCGCCGGCGCAAGACCTTCGTGAGCGTCGGAGCGGCAGCGGCGACCGACCTGCGCCGGCACTGGTTCCACGGCATGTCGCCGGGCCGTTGGCTCTCGCTCTTCATCGCTACGGGGATCGGCCTGCACAACTTCTCGGAGGGCCTTGCGATCGGGCAATCCGCCGCGCGCGACGAGCTCGCGCTCGCGGTCGCCCTGATCGTCGGCTTCGGCCTGCACAACGCGACCGAGGGCTTCGGCATCGTGGCTCCACTCGCGGCGGAGGATCAGCAGCCGACCTGGTCGTTCCTCGGCCTGATGGGGCTGATCGCCGGTACGCCGACGTTCGTCGGGACGCTGATCGGACAGGCCTGGACGTCGGAGGCGCTGTCGATCCTGTTCCTCGCGCTCGCGGCGGGCTCGATCCTCTACGTCGTCATCGAGCTGACCCATGTGTGCCGGACGCTCTGCTCGAAGACGATCATGACCTGGGGGATCCTGCTCGGGCTCTTCCTCGGGTTCGCTACGGACTTCATCCTGGTCGCCTCCGGGGCCTGACGTAGTGTCGGCGGCGTGAGCCGCTACGCCTCGGTCTATCCGCTCGTCACCGCCAGGCACCTCGCGCGCGCTTTCACCTACGAGGTGCCGGACGACGTCGGGCGGGGCGCGGTCGTCGAGGTGCGGTTCGGGAACGCGAAGCGGCGCGGCGTCGTGGTGGAGGCTCCCGCCGAGGTTCCTCCAGGAATCGAGCCCGTGCCGATCGAGCGCGTGGTCGAGGAGCTGCCGCCGGCGTTGATCGAGCTCGCGCTCTGGATTGCGGACTACTACGGCTCGACCCCGGGCCGGACGCTTCCGCTCGTCGCGCCGACGAAGCGCAGCCGCCGCTCCGAGCGGCCGCAGCCCGCGCTGCGCGAGTCGCTCGGCGGCGGCGAGGACGAGCCGCTCAGGCTCAGCGACACGCAGCGGGTGGCGGTCGACCGGATCGTTTCCGCGCTCGACGCGGGCGCGGGCGCGAACTTCCTGCTCTGGGGCGCGACGGGAAGCGGAAAGACGGAGGTGTATCTCCAAGCCTGTGCCGCAGCGCTCGAGCGCGGGCTCGGGGCGATCGTTCTGGTGCCGGAGATCGCGCTCACGCCTCAGACCGTCGGGCGATTCGTCGCGCGCTTCGGAGAGCGGATTGCGATCCTCCACTCGGGCCTCACCGAGGCGGAACGGCGCGACGAGCGCGAGCGCATCGAGGCCGGAGACGCGCGGATCGTCGTCGGCGCGCGCTCGGCGATCTTCGCGCCGGTGCGCGGCCTCGGAATCGTCTGCGTCGACGAGGAGCACGACGCGTCGTACAAGCAGGAGTCGGATCCGCGCTACGACGCCCGGACGGTCGCCGCGAAGCGCGCGTCGCTCGAGCACGCGGTCGCAGTGTTCGGCAGCGCGACTCCGCGTCCGGAGAGCTGGGCGGCGCTCGAACGGCTCGAGCTCGGCGGCAGGCTCGGCGCATCGCTTCCTCCCGTGAAGATCGTCGACCTGCGCCGGGAGGCCGGTTACCCGCTCTCGGCGCCGCTCCTCGCCGAGCTCGGGAAGATCGCGGAACGCGGCGGCCGCGCGATCCTCCTCCTGAACCGCCGGGGCATCGCGCCGGCGCTGCACTGCCGCGCCTGCGGGGCGACGATCAGGTGCGCGAACTGCGACGTGGCGCTCGTCCTGCACGGCGACGGGACGCTGCGTTGCCACCACTGCGGGCACGCCGAGCCCTCGCCCGAGACCTGCCCTGCGTGCGGCTCGGCGGAGCTCGCGCGCCTCGGCGCGGGGACGCAGCGGCTCGAGCGCGAGCTGGAGGCGCACCTCCCGGAGCTCCAGCGCATCCGGCTCGACGCCGACGCCGCGGCCAAGCCGGGTGCGATGGCCGAGGCGCTCAACCGCTTCGCCGCAGCCGACCGCGCGGTCCTCGTCGGGACGCAGATGGTCGCCAAGGGCCACCACTTCCTCGGCGTCTCGCTCGCGGCTGTCGTCGACGCCGACACCGGCCTCGGGCTACCGGACTTCCGCGCCGAGGAGCGGACGTTCCAGCTCGTCACGCAGCTCGCCGGGCGGAGTGGCCGCGAGGCGCCCGGCCGGGTCATCGTCCAGACGTTCCAGCCAGACGCGCGGACGATCGAGCTCGCCGCGCGGCACGACGTCGAGGGCTTCCTCACGGGCGAGCTCGAACGCCGGCGGGCGCTCGGCTATCCGCCGTTCCGCCATCTCATCCGGATCGTCGTGTCGGGCCCTGACGCCGACGCGCCGGTGCGCGCGCTGACCGAGCTGCGGGACGGCCTCCCCGGCGCCGACCTGCTCGGGCCGGCGCCTCTGTTGCGCCTGCGCGGCCGCTATCGCGCGCAACTCGTCGCAAAGACCGACGAGCCGCGCCGCCTGGCCGCTCGCGCCGGGCGGCTCCTCAGCACAGCGGCGCCTGCGATGCGACGCGCCGGCCTAGCCGGGGTCGTCGACGTCGATCCGCAAAGCCTCTAGATCCGAGGCGGGAAAGCGCCGGAGGATCCACGCGGAGTCGAGCGGCTCGAGGCGATAGGGCTTGCCGTTCAGCCGCACGAAGTCGCCCGTGCGGGGATCCATCGGCAGCCGCGCCTCGGCCGGG
>JAWVDL010000237.1:0-3478 GCA_033857355.1 Gaiellaceae bacterium
TCGCTCGGCAGCGAGCACGTGTCCCGGACTGTCGTGTCGACGGACGATCCGGAGACTGCGGACGTTGCGCTCGCACATGGCGCCGATGTGCTCGACCGGGCGCCCGAGCTCGCGCGCGACGAGACGCCGATGACCGACGTGGTCGCGCATGCCCTGCGCGAGCTTGTGCCCGAGACGGCTCTCGTCCTGCTCCAGCCGACCTCGCCGCTCCGCACCTCACATCACGTCGACGAGGCAATCGAACGTCTACTGGCAAGCGGCGCCGACGGCGTCGTCAGCGTCGTCGAGGTTCCCCATCGGTACGGCAGCGCCTCGCTGATGCGACTCGACGGCGACCGGCTCATCCGCCTCGACGAGAGGTCGTATGCCGGCCGCGCGGACAAGCCCGTGCTCTATGCGCGCAACGGGCCGGCGATCCTGGCGCTGGCCGCGGGTAGGATCGGAGACGATCTGTACGCGGGCGACCTGCGCCCGTACGTCATGGACGCGGCGGACTCGGTGGACGTCGACGAGCCGTTCGACCTCGAGCTGGCAGAGTTCCTGCTCGCCCGGCGCTGACCGAGGCGCTATCCCTTCGTCCTTGCTTTCGACGCCGCTCGGGCCGCCCTCCCGAGACCTCGTCGTCCCGCGCGATAGCCTTGCCAGGTGAGCTCGGCGAAGCGCCGGCGCAGTGGGGCGAGCGTCGAGGGCCGCGACGACTCTGCCGCAATCTCTCTCAGCCGGCCGTCGAACGAGTCGTGGTCGAGAATGAAGTCCTCGCGGGCAGGGAGCGAACCGGTCCAGGCGAGCCTGATAGGTCGGGCCGCCTCGGGATGCAGGAGCTGCGGCGACGGAATCGCCGGCCAAAATGGACTGTGAATGTGGTGCGGCTTCATCATGAAGACGAGCCCCGAGCCGTCTCTGAGGACGAGCCACCAATGGTGACCCCAGCCGCACCACAGCGGCGACTCGACGCCGCGCGTGAGCTCGATCGCGGCGTGCGGTGTTTCGACATACCCGGCCTTGGCCACGCGGGAGAGCTCGGAGCATGCGTGGAGCGGATCCCGGATGTCCTCGAGGGTCTGCGTGCAGATGGCGAAGTCGAACATGTCGTCCTCGAACGGCCAGGGCTGCGGGCCGCAGATGTCTTGCTGAACCCACCGCTCCTTCGTCACTCGCTCTGGCGCGTCGCGTCCGGCCGGCGCGAACTGATCGCGCGTCTCCCAGGGGCCGATGTCGATCACCCAATCGGCGCGCGGGTGCGTCGAGGCCCAGCCACCGACGTCGAGGACGAGCGCCTCGTCGGGCAGGTTGGCGATCAGGTCGTCGAGGCCGTCCTCCTTCACCGCCCAAGCGTATGCGGGCATCCATGTGGCCGCGACAGCGGTGGGTGGAGGTCGGCGGGTGGGTGGAGGTGGCAGAGTCCGTCTTCCCGATGACTTTGACCTCGATCCTCCACAAGGCCTCCCGCCTGCCGACCGTCGCGCGCGACGGCTGGCGGTATCCGGTGCTGCGGCTCCAGGCCCGTGGCGAGCAGACTGCCGTCGAGGCCCTGGCCGGGCTGGGGTTCGACCAGGAAGCGCTGCGCGGGTACGAGCGGGACTTCGAGGAGCTCGCGCCCATCCTCTACGCGCAGCTCGCCGAGCGAGCCCGCGCGGGTGGCGACGAGCTCGCAGCGTCGCGCGCTGCGGCGCACTCGGATTCCAGCGCGGAGGGGAAGAAGCTGCTCTACGTCGCCACGAGGACGACCCGGCCCTGCGCAGTCGTCGAGACCGGGCCCTACAACGGCGCGAGCTCGGCCTTCCTCCTGCGGGCTCTCGAGGACAACGGCGAGGGCCGGTTGCATTCGTTCGACCTTCCCGAGGCGCGGGACGCGCTCGGTTACCCCGCAGGCCGAGAGCCGGGGTGGCTCGTGCCGGACGAGCTTCGCCACCGCTTCGACGTGACCCTCGGCGACACGCGCGACACGCTCGAGCCTGCACTGGCCCGCCTCGGGGAGATCGACTTCTTCTTCCACGACTCGCTGCACAGCGCGCGCCACATGCTGTTCGAGTTCCGTGCGGCCTGGCCGCACCTGCGCTCGGGCGGCGTCCTCGTCAGCGACGACGTCTTCTGGAACGCGGCCTTCCTCGTCTTCACCCGCCTGCACCGGGTCCCGTTCCGGCACATTGGCACCATGGGCGTGACGAGGAAACGATGAGCCTGAACCATGAAACCGGCCGCGACCGCTATTTCGACGCCCGCGACGAGGAGCTCGCCGCGCTCGTCGACCCGGCGACCGGCCGGCTGGCCAAGCGCCTCGCCCACACGATCGACTGTCCCAACTGCGGCGCCGGCGACCACGTGCCGCTCTTCGAAAAGCAGGGCTTCACGTTCGTGCGCTGCGAGGTCTGCCGGCTCGTCTTCGTCAATCCGCAGGTGCGGGAAGACGTCGTCCAGGACGAGTACCGCACCGCCGAGACGAACGACCTCTGGCTCGACGTCCTCACCTCCGAGCGGCAGCTGGCGATGGACCGGGCGAAGTTCGCCGAGTTCCTGGACGAGCTCGAGCCGTCGCGCGGGGAGCGCGGCCGCCTCCTCGACGTGGGCTGCTCGATCGGGCTCTTCCTCGACCTTGCGCGCGAGCGCGGCTGGGACGGGCTCGGGCTCGAGCTCGCGCCGCGCGCCCTCGCCTACGCGCGCGAGACCTACGGCCTCGAGGTGCTCGACGTGCCGCTCGAGGACGCCGGCTTCGAGCCGGAGAGCTTCGACGCCGTCGGCCTCCTCTCGGTGCTGGAGCACGCAAACGAGCCGCGCCGGATGCTCGGCGACTGTGCTCGGGTCCTGCGGCCGGGGGGCGCCATCGCGATCGTCGTCCCGAACGTCGAGAGCCTCGCGTGCCGCGTGCTCCACGAGCGGGCGCGGACGTTCGACGGCCGCAACCACCTGATCTACTTCTCGCCCTCGACGCTCGCGGACATCCTGCGGCGCTGCGGCTTCGAGCCGACGCGGATCTGGACGAAGGTGAGCTCGCTCGACCCGATCCTCGAATACCTCGGCTACGAGCAGCCCTACTCGGATGCCGATCTGTCCGGCGACCCGGTGCTGGCGCGTCTCCGCGCGGAGCTCGAGCCGCTGGTCGAGCAACTCGAGCTCGGCTACAAGCTCCACTGCGTCGCGCGGAAGGTCTGATGCTCCACGTCGCGACCGTCCACTGGCGCGACGCGCGCTGGGTCGAGCCGCAGCGCGCCTACCTCGACCGGCACGTCGAGCAGCCGTTCCGCATCTGGGCCGACCTGGAAGACCTCGACGCGCCGCCTGACGCCTTTCACCACGTACAGGATCTCGCCGCGACGAAGACGTTCGAGAACGGGATCTTCAGCCACACCGAGAAGCTGAACGCGCTCGCAGCGGCGATCGAGGCCGAGGCTGCACGGGACGACGTCCTCCTCTTCCTGGACGGCGATGCATTCCCGATCGCGCCCGTCGACGCCGCGCTGGCCGAGGCACTCGAGCGCGT
>JAWVDL010000238.1:0-4186 GCA_033857355.1 Gaiellaceae bacterium
ATGAGCAGGTACGGATGGACGGCGGTCGCCTTCTCGGCCTGCTCGGGCGTGAGCCCGTGGCCGACGACGAGCGAGCCCTCGTGGAAGCCGAGGTAGAGGCAGGAGCCGTAGAACGCGAGCGACCCGCCGAGCAGGAGCCCGAAGCACCAGTTGGCCCGGCGCGCGGACGGCGCCGTCCCGCCGAGCGCCGGCGCGAGGAAGAAGAGCGCGCCGGCCACCAGCATCGCCAGACCGGTGACGAGGTTGATGTGAGCGTGGCTGATCGGGTCGATCCACTCGCCGGCGTGCCCCGCGCGGTAGAGCCAGTCCGCCTTCGCCGGCTGCACCTGGATCACGCCCTGCACCGTCCCGACCGTCAGGGCCAGCGCGCCGGTGACGACGAACTTCCAGAGGTGCCCCGCGGGCTTCGCGACCCGCACGAGCCGCGCCTGGAAGACGGTGAGCACGACGCTCGCGGCGAAGCACCAGTACCCGAGGCCCATCACGCCCGCGCCGATCCCGGTCGGAACCTTGTACCACTTGCCCATGTGGGCCTTCGCGGCCTCGTACGCCCAGCCGTGCTGCACGAGGCGCGTCATGGCGATCCCGTTCGCAACGAGCGCGACGTAGAAGACGGCCAGCCCCGCGGCGGTGAACCAGAAGGCGGCCTGCGCGAGGCCGTCGCTGGCAAGCGGGCGTCCGACGATGCGCGGGAGCGCGTACCAGACGAGGCCCGTCGCGATCAGCGTCCCCCCGCCGACGATCATCACGTGCGTGTTCGAGAGGTCTCGGACGAGGTGGCCCGCGTACCCGCCGCGCGCCAGCCACTCCGCCGTCCACGGCAGGTTCTTCACGACCATGTGGAGCGACCCGAGCGCGAGGAAGGCTCCGCCGGCCGCGAAGTACTTGCCGAGCTTGCGGTCGTGGGCGCCGAGCTCCTCCTCGGTGTAGGGCTCGGTCCGCGCCGGAGCCGGCTTCCCGGGCACGAACCGGAAGATGGCGGCGATCACCACCCCGAGGAAGGCGGCATACGTCAGGAACTGGAGGGAGGAGAGGTGCCGGAGGTACATCCGGCCTCAGCGGAGGCCGGGCTCTAGGAAGTAGACGGTGAGCGTCCAGGCGAGGTAGAGCACGACCATCACGGCGACGAAGATCCACGCGCGGTTCATCGCGCTGCGCGAATGGCGGACGTCGGCGCCGACGTCGCGGTAGCCGAAGAGCGGGCGGGCGGGACGACGCGGGCGCGCCATCAGAAGATCTTCTCCATGGCGAGCGACCTCTCGGCGATGACGCCCCCGAGGTCGCTGAGCAGCCGTTCGAAGGTGTAGCCCCGCTCGACGTAGACGTCGCGCTGCTCCGGCGTGTCCCAGGTCGTGTAGCAGTGCACCTCCACGGTGTTGTCCCCGGGAGCGACGAAGACGTCGAACCGCTGGCACCCCGGGTATTCCTGGACGTGGCCCTTGAGCGTCTGGAGCGACGCGTAGAGCAGGTCCCACTCGTCGATCGGCACGAGCACCTCGGACGACGTCGACCATGACACGTACGGCAGCACGGCGGCCATCAGAACTTCTGCCCCCAGACGATGTGCCCCACGATCAGGACGACCGCGAACGCGGTGACGATCGCGGACAGCACGAGGAAGAAGAGCGTGGCCGGGCCTGCGAGCTCCGTGGTGAACCCGCCGAAGCTGTCCACCGGATACACGCCTGTCCGCTGTCTCGTCGTGCGGTACTGCCAGATCCAGAGCAGGAGCAGGAAGCTCAGCACGGCGACGAAGCCCCACATCCACGCGAGCGAGACCCAGTCCACGTGCCAGGTGCGAACGAGGTGCTCCGTCTCGTGGTGGGACTGGAGGTAGCGGTAGTACTCCTGCGCCTTTTGCGGCGAGTCGCCACGCGGCATCGACATCAGGCCCACTCCTCCTCGTCGAGCGCCCACTCGGGCGTGTAGTAGTCCTCCTCCTGGACCACGAGCGGGATCGCGCCGTGCTGCTCGAGGTCGTGGAAGTGCCCAGCCTTCCAGGCTGCGAGGAACGCGACGAGCGCGAGCCCGGAGAAGATGAAGAAGGTGTCCATCATCCAGTCGGTCATGACCCACTTGGACTGCTCCGTCTGGGGCGCTTCGTGGGCGAGCGCGGCCGCCGGCAGCGCGAGCGCGGTCAGCGCCAGGACGAGGATCGCGGCGAGGCGCTTCATTGCTGTCCCGGCACCTGTGGCAGGACGAACTTCTGCGACTCGCTCGGCAGCTTGTCGCCGCGCGCCTTCGCATCGGACCAGGCTTTGTTCAGCAGCATCGTGTAGATGCCCTTGATCTGCGAGGACGCGTCCTGCAGCGAGAGTCGCGTCTTGCCGTCGTTGATCAGGAACGAGTCCTTCGGCCCGAGGCCCGGGAAGACGCGGATCGCCTCCTGCATGAACGGGTCGGTGACCGTCTGCTTGGCGAAGGACGGGTTCTCGGCCATCTTCTGCCGCGAGGCGAGCCAGGCGAGCAGCTCCTTCGACGGCTGCCAGACGATGTAGTCCTTCGGCTCGGGGATCACGTTCGGCCGCAGGGTGTGATTCGGGATCGTCTTGACGAACATGACCACGCGCCAGATGTCGTCCACCGAGAGCCGCTCGCCGAAGTTCTCCATGCCGGTGCCCGTCCAGCCGCGCAGGATGCGGTAGTAGAAGTCACCCGGGCCCGTGTCGCCGCCGCAGCACGCGTCGTCGGCGGAGGTGAAGTCGGCGGGCGGGGGAGACATGAACTTCGCGCCCGGGCCCTTCCCGTCGCCCAGCGGCCCGTGGCAGCTGACGCAGCGCTGGAGGAAGACCTCCTTGCCGCGCAGGAGGTTCTGCTCGGTGACGGGCAGCGGGTTCGACGAGAGCCAGTAGCTGCGGTCGATCTGCGAGAGGTTCGGCGCCTCCTCGAGCTGGCCCTTCGGCGGGTGCATCTGGTCGTCGGGAAGGCCCTCGACGATCTTCCCGTTCTTCGCGGTGAAGCCGATCGGCGCGGGCGGGAAGCCCTGGTTCGCGAGCACGATGTGCTTGGCGTAGAGCTGGCCCGCGTAGCGAAGGAGGCCCGACTTGCCGCTCCGGGTCTCGACGTAGGTGATCAGCTGCTCGATCTGCTTGTCGGAGAAGAGCGACTTCATCGGCGGCATCAGCGACATCGGGTCGACGAAGCGCGGGTCGTAGAAGTGCGCCCGCTGCCAGTCGTCCGGATGCCAGCCGGACTCCTGCGAGAGATCCGGCCCGGTGCGCTCCGTCCCGAGCAGGTTCGGCGACTGGTCGCTGCCGTAGAAGTCGCCCGGCTGCGAGACCTTCGGGTAGAGGAAGTAGAGGCTCTCGCGCACGTCCTGCGGTCGCGAGTAACCGGAGTGGCAGACGTAGCAGTTGTTCGAGGCGAAGAGGTTCCGCCCATCGACCGCCTGGGTGGAGAGGGGCGCCCAGTCCGCCGACGGCGGCGGGTCGAACGTGTGGATCGGGAGGTAGACGACGATGAAGACGACCGCGAAGAACGCGAGCAGGCCGCCGACCCCGGCGACCCACGGGGTGATGAGCATGCGCTCGGGCGGGTGCCGCTTCCAGCCGCGAGGCAGAGCGGGCGTCGCGTCCGAGCCTGCGGCGGCGTCGTTCTCGGTCTCGTCGGCCATCTAGGCCTCCACCGGAGGGGCGACCGCCTGCGCGACGCGGAGAGTCTCCTGGCGCCGCCGCTCGGCCGTGTTGGTGGTGATCGTCAGCCCGATGTTGACCATCTGGACGATCCCGGACAGCACGATCATCGCGCCGAAGATGCCCCGCGCGATGTAGTACGGGTGGAGCTGCGGCAGGACGTTCACCTCGGGGATGCCCTGCTGCCAGTCGAAGCCCTGCTGGAAGCCCGCAAGCGTGAGCACGCTGAAGAACCCCGTGAAGCCGACGGTCACGAGCCAGTACTGCCACTCCGTGAGGCTGCGGCTGAACAGGGGTCGCGCCCAGATCTGGGCGACGATGTAGTCGATCACGCCCATCCCGAGGATCGTGAATGCGCCGAGCAGCGCGAGATGCGCGTGCGCCACGACGAAGTTCGTGAAATGGGTGAGCTTGTTGAAGGGCTGAAGCGCCTCGAACGCGCCCTGGATGTTCACGAGGAAGTAGAAGAAGAAAGCCGTGAGGGTGAAGCGCAGGGGTAAGTTCGTGAAGAACTTGTCCCAGTTGCCCTTCATCGTTCCGAGGATGTTGATCGT
>JAWVDL010000239.1:0-4520 GCA_033857355.1 Gaiellaceae bacterium
TGGGGCGATACGGCGACGCGCGGCGCGCGGCCCTGCGGGCAGCGGTCGAGCAGCCGCTGCTGCTCGGGCACCCGCGCTTTGCGAAGCGGCTTGCCGGGTCGTTCGTGCGCCGATGAGGATCGCGCTGCTCACGGAGATCCCGGCGCCGTTCCGGATCCCGCTGTTCAACGCGCTCGCGGAGCTGGAGGACGTCGAGTTGCAGGTGCTCTTCCTGAGCCGCAACGACCCGCGCCGGAACTATCCCGTCTACGAGGCCGAGTTCCGGTTCGATTGGGAGGTGCTGCCCGGCCGCGATCTCTCGGTGGGCGGCAAGTGGCTCGTGCTGAACGCCGACGTGCGGCGGCGACTGCGACGCGCGCGTCCGGACGTCGTGATCGTCGGCGGCTGGAACCAGCCTGCGTTCTGGAGCGCGCTGACCCTGCGCCGCCCCACGGTCGTATGGGTCGAGAGCACAGCGCGCGACGAGCGCCGCGGGCGAGGCCCGGCAGAGCTCGCGAAGCGCACCCTCGTCCGCCGGGCCGCCGGCTTCCTCGTCCCGGGCAAGGCGGCAGCCGAGTACGTGCGCTCCCTCGGCGCGCCCGAAGACCGGATCGCGATCGCCCCGAACGCCGTGGACACGTCGATCTTCCTGGCGCCGCAGGGACTTAGTGGCTCAGAGCCACAAAGTCGCAAAAGAGGCGATCTGGGCCGCGATTCGTCCGCAAAGAGCGAGGAAAAGTGTGACGAGAGTCGCGATAGTGGCTCAGAGCCACAAAGTCCGGGGAAGCGCTGCGTCTTCATCTGCGTGAGCCGGTTGTCCCGGGAGAAGGGCGTCGACATCCTCGTCCGGGCCATGGAAGGAGTCGACGCGCAGCTTCTGGTCGTCGGGGACGGGCCGGACGACGGGCTCGTCCGCTCGCTCGCGCCGTCGAACGTGTCCTTCGCCGGGCGCGTGCCGCGCGACGAGCTGCAGGCGCTCTACGCGCAATCCGACGCCTTCGTCATGCCGTCGCGCTCCGAGACCTGGGGGATGGCGATGCAGGAGGCCGCGGCGGTCGGCCTGCCCCTGATCGCAACCGACGCGCCCGGCGCCGCGCACGACCTGATCGAGGACGGCGTGAACGGCTACCGCGTGCCTGTGGAGGACGTTGGTGCACTCCACGACGCCCTCGTGAAGGCAGCTGCCGACCCCGCCTGGCGCGAGCGAGCCCGCATGCGCACGCTCGAGCTCGCCCGCGGCTACACGCCGGAGGCCTGGGCCCGGGCCGTCGCTAACCTCGCCGTAAAGATCCTCCCGTAGGCTTTCCGGGCATGAAGAAGGCCATCGTCACGGGCTCGAGCGGCCTGATCGGCTCGGAGGCTGTGTCCTTCCTCGACGAGCGCGGCTGGGCCGTCCACGGGGTCGACAACAACATGCGCCGCGACTTCTTCGGCGAGCCCGGGGACACGGCGTGGAACCTCGAGCGTCTGCGCGGCTCGACGAGCCACTTCGTCCACCACGACCTCGACATCCGCGATCGCGCGGCCATCCTCGCGCTGTTCGAGAGCGAACGCCCCGACCTCGTCGTGCACGCGGCCGCGCAGCCCTCGCACGATCTCGCCGCAACCCGGCCCTTCGACGACTTCGACGTCAACGCGGTCGGCACGCTCAACCTGCTCGAGGCGACGCGCCGCTCCGCACCCGAGAGCCCCTTCGTCTTCCTCTCCACGAACAAGGTCTACGGCGACGCACCGAACGAGCTCGAGCTCGTGGAGCTGGAGACGCGCTGGGACTACGCGGACCCCGCTCGGCGCGAAGGCGTCGACGAGACGATGCGGATCGACATGACCATGCACTCGCTCTTCGGCGCGTCCAAGGTCGCGGCGGACGTGCTCGTGCAGGAGTACGGCCGCTACTTCGGGCTGCCGACTGTCTGCTTCCGCGGCGGCTGCCTCACGGGCCCGAACCACTCCGGGGCCGAGCTGCACGGCTTCCTGGCCTACCTCGCGCGCGCGGTGCGGGACGGCATCCCCTACCGCATCTACGGCCACAAAGGGAAGCAGGTGCGCGACAACATCCACTCGCACGACGTCTGCACGGCCATCATGGCGTTCGCCGAGCGGCCTACCTCAGGCGCCGTCTACAACCTCGGCGGAGGCCGCGCCAACAGCGTCTCGATGCTCGAGGCGATCGAGCGCTTCGAAGGGCTCTTCGGGCGCAAGCTCGAGTCGGAGTACGTCGAGGAGGCCCGTCGCGGAGATCACATCTGCTACATCAGCGATCTCGGCCGGCTGCGGTCGGACTACCCAGACTGGGAGGTCACGATCTCCCTCGACGACCTGTTCGACGAGCTCGTGACCGCCGGTCAGCCGCGGCTGCGGTCGAAGACCGCGTAGTACTGGTCGTCCGTCAGCGCCGACTCGTCGACGCCGGCGAGCTCGATCGCGGACGCCACATACGGCGTGCCCGAGACGTAGTGGGCCACCAGCTTCACGCGCTCGTCGGACTCCGGCTTCAGCTGCTTGTGGTAGCCGCAGGTCTCCGCGAACACGATCGTCCCAGGCCCGCCCTCCAGGATCCGCCAGTCGCTCTCCGGGACGATCTTGGCCATCTGCTCGTCGTTCGAGCGGCTGTTCTCGTCGTGCTCCGGCGTCTCGCGCCGGTCACCCAGCGGATGCGTGCCGGGCGCGTACGTGAGCGGGCCGGCCGCCCTTCGCACGTCCGTGAAGTAGAGGAAGAACTTGACGTTCATCACGTCGTCCGCATCGCGATGCCAGAGCTGAGTCTGCACCGCGCTGCCCTGGGTCGGCCTCGTGTGCCAAAGCTCCAGCGCACGGAGGTGAGAGCGCAGCTTCAGGTAGCCGTTCGCGACGTTCAGCACCGCCGGGTGCAGCGCAATCCGGACGAATGGGTCGCTCGCCTCGAAGTCGCGAGTCGCGAGCTTGGTGAGGAAGGATGCCTTGCTGCCGGCCTCCGCCTCCTCGGGCCTCCAAGCGCCGTGGAGCCGCGCGGCCTCTGCCGCGGCCGAATCCCACAGAGCCCGGTCGCCGATCAGCTCGTCGAAGGTGCCGACCGCGACGCCGTCTCGCGTCAAGCCTTCGAGCAGCCGGCGCTGGACGGGATCCGAGACCGTCGCGGGATCGAAGGAGCGGCTGCGGTTGTTCCGGCGCCAGTTCGCGCGGACGACCGCGTCCTCCAGCTTCGGCGCCCGCTTCGCGAGCTGGTCACGGACTTTTGCTCCGACGCTCATCCGTGGGCGATGTTACCGGCGGTAACCTCGCGTCGTGCTGCCGAACCTGATCGTCATCGGCGCCGCGAAGTGCGGGACGACGAGCCTCCACGAGTACCTCGACGAGCATCCCGAGATCGCGATGTCGCGGGAGAAAGAGCTGCGCTTCTTCGTCGAGGAGAAGAACTGGCCGCTCGGCGCCGAGTGGTACGCCGCCCAGTTCGACGATGCGCCGATACGCGGCGAGTCGACTCCCGCTTACACCGCTTATCCCCGCTACCGGGGCGTGCCCGAGCGGATGCGTGACCTGATTCCGGCTGCCCGCTTCGTCTACCTCGTGCGTGACCCGATCGAGCGGATCGTCTCCCACTTCGTGCACCGCAGCGTTCAGTGGCCCGAGATGGGCAGCCTCGAGCAGGCGCTCGCGGACCCGCAGGTACGGGAGGGCTTCGTGCTGCCGAGCCGCTACTGGCTCCAACTCCAGCGTTACCTGGCGTGCTTTCCGGAGGACCAGCTGCTCGTGGTCGACGCCGACGAACTGCGTGGCCAGCGGAACGAGACGCTCGCTCGCATCTTCCGCTTCCTGCAGGTCGACCCCGAGTTCCAGTCCGCGGCGTATGAGCGCACCCACAACAGAGGCGAGCGCCACGCCGCCCAGCGCCGGTCTGGGCGCGTCCTCGCAGCCGCCCTGCGACAGACCGTCGGCCCGGAGCGCGCGCAGGCGATCAAGGCCCGGGCGCCCGGGGCGCTGAAGCGCCCGTTCCGCAAGAAGATCGAAAGGCCGACGCTCGACCGGAGCACGCGTGCGGAGCTCGAGGCGGAGCTCCGCGACGACGTCCAGGAGCTGCGGAGGCACACAGGGCTCGCGTTTTCAGGCTGGACGATCTAGGTGCTTCCGAACCTGATCGTCATCGGCGCCGCGAAGTGCGGCACGACCAGTCTCCACGAGTACCTCGACGAGCACCCCGAGATCTCGATGTCCCGACAGAAGGAGCTCGACTTCTTCGTCCCGGAAAAGAGCGGCGACCGCGATCTGGCGTGGTACGCGGCGCAGTTCGAGGACGCGCCCGTACGCGGCGAGTCGTCGCCCTCGTACACGGCGCACCCGTTCTACTCCGGCCCGCCGGAGCGGATCGCCGCGGTCCTGCCGGACGTCCGGCTGGTCTACCTCGTCCGCGATCCGATCGCGCGCATCGTCTCCCACTACGTGCACCGGTCCGGCACGTACCCGGAGATGGGGACGCTGGAAGAGTCGCTCGACCATCCCGACCACGGGCCTTGGATGATCGGGCTCAGCCGCTACTGGCTGCAGCTCGAGCGCTACCTCGCGCA
>JAWVDL010000240.1:0-3713 GCA_033857355.1 Gaiellaceae bacterium
ACGCCCGACCCGGCCTCGTCGGATTGGATCGTTTCGTCGGGCGCGGATCCGTCTCGCCTCGGCGTGAAGGCCGACGTCGTCGCCGACCTGGGCGGCGGAGCGAGAGTCCTCCGGGTGCGGCGGTGACCACGTCCTACTTCGGGCTCGTCGCGCTCGACGCCTTGCTCCTCGGCGCCGGTTTCGGCGCTCTCCATGCCCTCGGCCTCGTCCGGAGCGGGCGGGATGCACTCCGGCACACCGGCCTGGCGCTCGTCGTGGGCTGGGCCCTAGTGGGAATCGTGGAGTCGTGGGCGCTCGTCGCCGGAGCCCCGCTCACCCGCTGGGTCATCGCGGCGATCTGCTTCTCGATCGCCGCAGTCGGCGTCCTGGTGCGCCCGCGAATCGCGCCATTGCGGCTGCGACTCGTGCGTGAGTCGGGGCTCTGGCGTGTGCCCGCCTTCGCAGGTGCCGGAGTCGTGCTCGTCCAGCTGGCGGCGATCTTGCCGCGGGCGGCGACTCAGGGAGCGCCGCTGCAATGGGATGCCTGGGCGTTCTGGCTGCCGAAGGCGAGGTCGATCGTCGAGTTCGGTGGACTCGACACGGGCGTTGGAGGATTCACGAGCTTCGCCAGCCCCGGATACCCGCCTCTCGTTCCAGCCCTTCAGGCGAGCGCCTTTGCATTCACGGGCAACACGCACGCCTCCCCGCTCGCCGTCCAGGAGTGGCTGATCGCCGCGGCGTTCTTCGGCGCGATTTGGTCGCTGCTCGCGGTGCGCGTCCGGCCGGCGATCCTCTGGCCGTGCCTCGCGCTCCTCGCGTCGCTCCCGAACTTCACCGCGCTGATCGGATCGTCGCTCGGCGACGAGCCGCTCATGCTCCTGCTCGGACTCGGCTGCGCCTGTGCGGCGCTCTGGCTCCTCGAGGACGACGCCCGCTTCGCGGCCCTCGCGGCCCTCTTCCTGGCGGCCGGGGCGCTCGCGAAGAACGAGGGGATACCGCCCGCGCTCGTCCTGGGCCTGACGATGCTCGCGGTTGCCTTGACCCGCTCGCCGAAGCGCGCGCTGGCGCCGGTCCTGGTCATCCTGGCGCCCCTCGCGGCCTTTGCGCCGTGGCTCGTCTGGATGCACGTCCACCGGTTGCCTGCATCTGCGGATTACCGACTCTCCGACTTCCTCCACCCCGCGCTGCTCGGCGATCGTCTCTACCGGCTCTCGAATGCTGCGCACCTCCTTCCGGCGCACATCTTTTCCCGGCAACAGTGGCTGGTCGCGGTTCCGCTCATGCTGGTTGCTGCCCTGCTCGCGGCGCCGCGACGCCCGGCTCTCTCGCTCCTCGCGCTCGCTCCGGTGGCCACGGTCGTTGCGGGTCTCCTGGCCGTCTACTGGATCGGGCACCCCACCGTTGCGTGGTACATGAGCGCCTCGGCCGATCGCGTCATCGCGTCCGCCGTCGTGATGGCCGTCGTCTTCCTGCCGTTACTCCTCGGGGAGGCTGCGCCCCGGGAATCCGCGGCTGTCTCAGTAGCATCGACCGGCGATGAAGGTCCTGATCGTCTCGCTGTACTTCCCGCCCGCTGGCGGCGGCGGCGTTCAGCGGCCGCTTAAGTTCGCGACGCACCTTCCGACGCTCGGGATCGAGACCCACGTGCTGGCGCCGGACGACCCGAAATGGATCCATGCCGATCCCGAGCTGCAGCCGCCGACGAACGCCTGGATCCACCGCGCGCGCTACCTCGGGCCGAAGGGCCGGCGACCCGCGGAGGAGCTCCACGGCCGTAGCGGGCTCGACCGGATCTCACGTCAGGCGCGACTCGCCGGCCGCCGTTTCCTCCTCCCCGACGAGAACGTCACCTGGAATCTGACCGCGATCCCGGCGGCGGTGCGCATCGTGCGCCGGGAGGGCATCGACGTGGTGCTGACGACGTCCCCGCCGAGCTCGGTGCACCTGATCGGCGCCGCGGTCAGGCGCGCCACCGGTGTCCGCTGGGTCGCCGATCTGCGCGACTCGATCGTCGCGCACCCGCACCGGCGCGCGGAGCGGCTCGCGGCCCGGACGAAGGAGCGAGGGGAGGCGGTCGTCGCCGGCCTCGTCGCGCGGAACGCCGACGCGATCGTGGCCGTGTCGGAGGCGATCGCCGAGGAGACGCGCAGCCTGGACCCGAAGGGACCCGTCGTGACGATCGCCAACGGCAGCGACTTCGACGACTTCGCCGGCCTCCCGTACGAGCGCGGCGACCGCTTCCGCATCACGCACACCGGCAGCTTCTTCGGCAAGCGCGACCCGCGTCCGTTCCTCACCGCACTTGCGGTCTCGGGACTGGACGTGACCGCCCGCTTCGTCGGCGACTTCCGGAGCGCCGACCGCGAGTGGGCGGAGGAGCTCGGCCTCGGCGACCGGCTCGAGCTTCATCCGTACGTTCCGCGCCGCCGGTCGCTCGAGCTACAACGCGACTCCGAGGCGCTGCTCCTGCTGATCCCCGAGGCCGGCGGGCGTGGGAAGGGAGTGCTGTCGGGCAAGGTCTTCGAGTACCTCGCGGCCGAGCGGCCGATCCTTGCGTCCGTGCCCCCGGACGGCGCCGCAGCGGAGCTGATCGAGGAGACCGGCGCCGGGGTCGTCGCGCCGCCGGACGATCCCGCTGCCATCGCGGACGCCCTGCGCGGGCTCGTCGACCGCTACAAGGCCGGCGCGCTCGACGGGACGCCGCTCAGCGAGGAGTGGCGGGACAAGCTCTCGCGGCGCACGCGCGTCGAGGAGCTGGCCGAGCTGCTCGGGAGCCTCGTTTGACGTCGACCGCCGTCGCGCTTCCCCGTACGCGCGCCCTCGCAGGCAGCCGCGTGGCGGATGCGCTCCTGCTCGCGACGGCGTTCTGCGTGACGTTCGAGAAGGTGCACTGGCAGGTCGCGGGCGCCGTGGGGCTTGCGGACGTGCTCACCGTCCTCTTCCTCGCGGCCTACGCCTCCCAGCGCGCCGGGACCGGGGACTGGCGCATCGACCGCACGACGGCGGCGGTGCTCGGATTCTTCGCCGCGTTCCTACTCGTCTACCTGACCGGCTACTTCAACCTCGAGACGCACGAGGCCTTCGCCCAGTTCGGCAAGGGAATGGTCAAGTTCGCGCTCCACTTCGGCTTCCTACTGGCCGCCGTCGACTACCTGACGCAGCGCTCGCGGGCGTTCTACTGGCGCGCGCTCGGCTTCTTCGTCGCGGGAATGGCGGCCAACGCGGGCTACGGGATCCTCCAGCTGCTCGCCGCGCGCGCGGGCCACAACCTCGACCAGACGGTGCTGGCGCCGCTCACGGGAGGCGCGAGCTCGATCAACATCTACGGCGCGGTCAACGGGACGAGCGTCTACCGGCCGAACGCGCTCACTGGCGACCCGAACCACCTGGCGATCATGCTCGACGTCCCTCTGCTCGTCCTCGCGCCCCTCTACCTGCGACTCGAGCGCGGCCATCGCCTGCGCGTGCCGCTGGCGCTCCTGCTCGGGTTCCTGCTCCTCGTCGAGCTCGCGACGCTTTCCCGGAGCGGCCTCCTCGGCCTGGGCGTCGGCGTGCTCATCCTCGCCGTCCCGTACCGGCGGTACCTGCTCTCGCGCGCGCTGCTCGGGCCGCTCGCCGGCGTCGGCTTGCTCGTCGCGTACCTGCTCTGGAGCCGCCGCCAGTTCTTCAGCACGGTGCTCCGCTCGCGCGTGCAAACCGGCGGGAAGTCCACCTCCGCGCACTTCGCGGTCTAC